>CAXMSR010000007.1:0-15458 GCA_964195725.1 uncultured Kiloniellaceae bacterium
ACGCCGAGGTCTAAAAGCGCGCCGACGAAGATATGTCCGGCGACGCCGGTGAGCCCATCGAAGCGCAGGTGCCTCAAGCTAGTTGCCCTCGCCGTCTGGGGCCGACGAAGCTAGCTTGTTTATCATGTCTGCCTGGAGCGCGGCGCCAAAGCCGTTTTCGATGTTAACTACGCTAACACCGGGCGCACAGGAGTTGAGCATCGCCAGAAGAGCGGCGATGCCGCCAAAGCTTGCGCCGTAGCCAACACTGGTGGGCACCGCGATGACGGGACAATCCACCAGCCCCGCCAGCACCGAGGGCAGCGCGCCCTCCATCCCCGCTACCGCGATGATGCAGTTGGCCCTGTTCAGAACGTCCACCTGCCCCAAGAGCCTATGGAGCCCCGCTACGCCGACGTCATAGAGCCGCTCGACCCTGCTGCCAAAGGCTTCGCAGACCATCGCCGCCTCTTCGGCGACCCCTATGTCGGAGGTACCGGCGCAGGCGATGGCGATCAGCCCCTGCGTGGGGCCGTCGGGGTTGTTGTGGTGAATGACCAACCGGCTGGTTTCGTGATATATCGCCCCCGGAATCTTTACCATAATGGCGTTTGCCATGTCGCTAGAGGCGCGGGTGCAGATGACCACATCAGTCTTCGCCACCAGCCGCTGAAAGATCTCGGCAGCCTGTTCGGGAGCTTTTCCCTCGCCGTAGATCACCTCGGGGTAACCGGTGCGCCGTTTTCTGTGGTGGTCTACCTTGGCGAACTCGATGTCTTCGTAGCCGCCCTTCAACAGCTCGTCCACCAGGGCGTCGGCGTCGGTTTCACCGCTCTTGAACCGGGCCAGGAGGTCTCTGATCTCTTCTCTTTTAAGGATCATCCGTTTTCTCCGAGTCGAGCAATGTTTCATCCATCGCGCCAAACCTGTACCCCTCCATGTCGAGGGTGACGTAGGAAAAGCCTGCCTCTTTGACCAGCGCCACCACCTCTTCACGCAGGGAGCCGGTGAGCGAGCAGATGAGGGCCGGTGGCACCTCGATACGCGCCAGGTCGTCGTGGCAGCGCAGCCGCAGCTCTTCGATTCCCAGAGCGCGCAGCCCCTTCTCGGCGCGCGCCACCCTCTCAAGGGAGGCGACATCGAGGGTTGTGCCGTAGGGAAAGCGGGTGGCCAGACAAGCCATGGCGGGCTTGTCCCAGGTGTCGAGTCCCAGGTGATTCGAGAGCGCTCTGACGTCGCTCTTGGAGAGTCCGCAGCGCTCCATGGGGCTCAAGACGCCCAGCTCGGCCAGGGCCTTCTTGCCGGGCCTGTACTGGCCGGTATCGTCGCTGTTGGAGCCCTCGATCACGGTGGCGATGTTACGCTTCTTCGCGACGGCCTTAAGCGTCGTCATTATCGCAGTCTTGCAGTGGTAACACCGATCGGGGGGGTTGTCGCGCAGCGCGTCCATCTCCAAGAGATCGTCCACCTCGATCAGAAGGTGCTCGACCCCCAGCTTTTCAGCGATGCGTAGCGCATCTTTGACCTCGTCGCGGGCGACAAAGGGGGACGACACGGTCACCGCAACTACCCTGTTTGCCTTTTGGCGCGCCGCCACCGCGAGGAGCAGCGTAGAGTCCACGCCCCCTGAAAACGCCACCAGACAGTCGCCAAGCTCGGCCAGATTCTTCTCAAGGCACGAGAGTTTTTGCTCTAAAAGCTCATTCATCAGTGAGCCCCCGCTGCCGCTTCGGGCAGAAACGACGCCGCCAACCGCTCAAGGGACACCTGCTCTTTGAATATCTCCAGCGCGCGCTCAAAATCGGGCTCGTCTATCAGGTCGCCCAGCGATCTGCCACGGTCCAGCGTCTGCTCGGCGTAGAGGCGGTCGATAACGCCCCAGCTCAGATTGGCCACCCAGGCTATCTCCATCTCCTCGTCGAAAAACGCCACCTTCAATTGCTGCTGCTCGCACATCTGTTGCTGCTGCTTGATGTCGTCGAGGCTAAGGGGGTCGAAGTAGCACTCTCCCAGCAGCTCGCCTACGCCTTCGACATGGCTTTTCAGGCACATGCACACCACCGGCCCACTCTCGGTGGGCTCGCTCACCCATCCCAGCTGCACGGGGGCGGCGGCACCCTTTAGCTTGCCGATCAGATCATTTGTGGACTTGACGACGACCAGCACCTCTTCGCCCTCGCCCAGGTCGAGGGTGACGCACATCAGCGCAAAAGAGACCGACTCCAGATGCTGCTTTAATTCCTCGGAAAAACGCATAAAAGCTCCGTATTGTTTTTATAATCAACATTAACTATTTAGCATAAAGAAATAATAACACGAAAAAAAAGCTATACGGTCAAGAACGTTCACGCAGGCGGCGCAAAATCCGTCAACTTTCGCGTGAGCCACCCCGCGTGGCTGGCGCAGAGAAAGTGATCGGCGTCGCGCATCAGATGAAACTCCGCGCTTTTGAGCCCACGCGCCAGCGTGCGCGAGTGGGCTGGCGGAGCTGTCCAGTCGCGCCCGCCTGCCACCACCAGCGCCGGTGCCTCAACTTCGCCCAGCCGGGCGCGCAGGTCGATCCACGCAAGCTTATGCAGAAGGCGCGCCATCACTTCGCGGTCGGCTTCGTCCACCATCAGCGCCAGCGCCTCTTTCTGCGAGGGTTCGTCCAGATGCTTGCCCACCGCCTGCACCACTCTTTTCAACATGATCTCCGAGATGATTTTGGCGATAAAACCCCTCGCGGCAAAGCGCAGTCCTCCCCGAAGCCCCTCCCCCCAACACGATGAAGTGCATATCAGGGCTAAACGGGAGACTAAATGAGGATACTTCAAGGCGGTCATCAGCGCCAGGGTGCCCCCCATCGAGTAACCAACCAGATAGGTCTTCTCGTTGCAATCACTAGATATTTTGTCGGCAATCCAGTCAACGTAGTCCCAGAGAGTCCACCCGGAGGCGCAGCCTAATGGCGGTTCCCCTCCAAAACCTGGTAGATTTAAGCTCAAAACGTGATATCCTGCCTCCAGCGCGGGCAGCTGCAACATCCACATGCGATGGTCGGTGCCCAGGCCCGGAATCAATACAACCGTGGGGGGGCTGGTTTTGGCCTTATCCAAGCTTTTTGGAGTTTCATTTTGCGACATATTTTAAGTGCCTTTCTCATAATTCTGACTGTCGTCGTAACGGCTTTGGCAGGTCAGCCCATGCTCAATCAGGGCTCGGGCTCGGCAAAGCCGACCAACGACGGCTCGATCCACGTCGGCGACAAGGCCCCTCTCTTCGATCTGTTCCATCTCGACGGAAAGCCATTCTCGCTGACCGACTGCTTTGGTGACAAGCCCACGATACTGGTTTTTTGGAGTTATTTCTGTTTTCCCTGCCAGAGCGAGATGCCCATTCTCCAGGAATTCTACGAGGAGACGGGCAAAGACAACCTCACGATGGTGGCGGTAAGCCTCGACACCACCGACTTTGCCAAGTTTATCGACCCCTTCGTGGCAAAGCACAAGCTTACCTTCCCCATCCTCTACGACAAGGAAACCGAGCTCTTCTACGACACCGCTGAACGCTACGGCGTTGTCGGCACACCCACAACCTTTCTCATCGACAGCGACGGCGTGATCCGCTTCATCCATCTGGGGCGGCTCAACAAACAGGTGCTTGCCGGTATCGTCGAGTCGGCAAAATCGAAGAGCTACTGCGCCGACATCATCAAGCCCGCCGTCAGCATAACGACGACTCCCAAGACCGAGAAAGCCAAAGCCAAGCCGACCAACTGAGCCGAGCCTACCCCTTTATCACCCCCAAAGGACGCATCCTGACCACCCTGCGCGCGATACCCGCGCCGTGGACCGAATCAACCACGTCGGTCACGTCCTTGTAGGCCTCGGGCATCTCTTCGGACAGGGTCTTTAGCCCCGCGCACTGCACGCTTATCCCCCTCTTCTCCAGCTCTTCTCGCACCTTCGCGCCGCTTTTTAGCTTTAGGGCCGCCTTTCGCGACATGACGCGCCCTGCGCCGTGGCAGGTCGAGCCGAAGGTCTCCTCCATTGCACGAGCGTTTGCCGCCAACACATAAGAGGCGCGCCCCATATCACCGGGGATGAGCACCGGCTGGCCTACCTGCCGATAGCGCGAGGGCACCTCTTTGCGGCCCGCCCCGAACGCTCTGGTGGCACCCTTGCGGTGAACCACCAACCGTCGCAGCCTGCCCTCTACCAGATGTTCTTCACGCTTGGCTATGTTGTGGCAAACATCGTAGACAAGCCGCAGCCTAAGCGACGCAGAGGAGGCGCGAAAGTAATCCTCCAGCGCTTCGCGCACCCGGTGCATCATCACCTGGCGGTTGCACCACGCAAAGTTGGCCGCCGCGTTCATGGCGCTAAAGTAATCGGTTGCAGCCTTAGAGTCGATGGGAGCGCAGGCCAGCTGCCGGTCGGGCAGCTCAATTCTGGCGCGCACGGCCTCGCGGGCCATCGATTTTAGAGAATCGTCGCACACCTGATACCCCAGCCCCCTGCTGCCCGAATGGATCATCACCGTCAACTGCCCCTCGTAGAGCCCATAGGCCTGCGCAGCCTCCTCGTCGAAGACCTTGTCGATCACCTGGAGCTCTACGAAGTGGTTTCCGCTGCCCAGCGTGCCTATCTGATCGGTCCCCCGCTTTAGTGCCCTGTCAGAGAGCGCGTAAACGTCCCCAACCGGCAGGGTGCCGCCGTCTTCGGTGTGCTCCAGATCGCTCTCTACGCCAAAGCCGCTCTCCACCGCCCAGCGCGCACCGCTTTTCAAAAGGCGCTTTAGCTGCGCTCCCGAAAGGTGTACGTCGCCGCGCGAGCCCACGCCGGAGGGGATGCGCTGAAATATCGTTGACGTCAGCGCCGCCACGCGCCCCTTGAGATCGTTGGCGTCGATGGCGGTAGCCAGCAAGCGACAGCCGCAGTTGATGTCGTAGCCCACCCCGCCCGGCGACACCACCCCGCCGTCCTCGTCCATGGCCGCGACCCCGCCGATGGGAAAACCATACCCCCAGTGGGCGTCGGGCATCGCCAGCGAGGCGCGCACGATCCCCGGCAGACACGCGACATTGCGCACCTGCTCGATGACGCGCTCGCTCTTTATCTGCTCAATTATCTTTCCGTTGCCGTAGATTATCCCCTCGACCAGCATCTGGCCGCTCTTTGGCACCCTCCAGCGATAATCGTCGATCTTCTCAAGTTCACTCATGGCAATCCGCTCTGCAATCCGCTCTGCAATTGGCCCCGCCCCGCTCAGACATCGAAGACAACCCTCAAGCGCCATAGCCCCCCGGCGTCGAGGGCAAAACTGAAATCGTGGAAGGTCGCCGCCTTCACCTCTTTGACCGCGTGGCGCCGCGGGTCCAATATTTCGCCCTCGCATTCGAGCTGCGCTGCCACCTTCGAGAGCGACACCACCCTCACCCCGGCCACGGCCCAGCGCTCGACCAGCACCGTGTAGAGCAGCTCTCCAAGGAGAGAGGCTATGGTATCGGCTTCATCTATTCCATTAGCTTTAATCTGTATGACCTTGTTCTTAGGGACTTTATTGACATCGCACAAATTCGCCAACAGTCCCTCGCACACCGCCTCCAGCGCCCCCTCTGCGGTGTCGGCTACGCCCTCTATCGCCAGGTCGGCGGTGTGGTCAAGTGTCGTCCAGCTCTTCATCTGTCTGAGCATAGCCCCGGCGGCCTTCGGGGTAAAGCACTAGCGCATTGGTTTGGGTGTCTGCCTCTGGTATTATCGAGGAGACTGAATTCACATTCACTTACGTTCAAGGATCTACAGATGAAGATATTGGGAATCTCCACAAGCCGCCGCACCTGGGGCAACACCGACATCATGGTCAAAACGGCGCTGCACGCCGCCAAAGAGGCTGGCGCCGAGACAAAGATGCTTAACCCCGCCAGCTGGGATTTAAAACCCTGCACCGGCTGCATGAGCTGCATCTTCAAAGAGGTGGACTGCGTGATAAAAGACCGCTTCCACGAGATCATCGAGGGGCTGCGCTGGGCCGACGCCGTGGTCCTTGGCTCCCCCACCTATATCCTCGAAGGCAACTCGGTGCTGAAAAACATCCAGGACCGGCTTTTAGGCTTCGGCCACAGCCGCGAGCTTGAAGGCAAGCTCGGCCTCTCACTGGCGCCGGCAGGGGTACACGGCTGGGAGGGCTCGGTGCTCACGCAGCTCAGCCGCCTCTTTCTCTTCACCGGGATGAAGGTGGTGGATCAATTCGTAGGCCACGCACAGGGCCCCGGCGAGATACTCTATGACGAGGGGGCGATTGAGCGCGCCAAGCGGGGCGGACGCGCCCTGGCCGCAGGAGAATCCGACTACCTGGGCGACCCCGGCATCTGCCCCTCCTGCCACCTCGACGACGTAATGGTGCGCCCGGAAGGCAAAGCCTATTGCCAGCTGTGCAACCTCGTCGGCGACTGGAGCAATGTGGACGGCGAGTGGAAGTTTACCCCTGACAAAGGGCCCGAGATGGCGCGCTTCTCTCGCGACGAGATCGCGCGCCACAACAACGAAAAGATACTGCCCTCGGGCCCGCGCTTTAAAAAGAACATCAAAGAGATAATGGGCCGCGTAGCGGCGTTCAAAGCGAGCATTGAGTAAACTAAACGCTCAGCTGGCCGAGGCCGCCGCCCGCATTGCCCCACGGGGCCGCGTGGTGGCGCTGACCGGGGCCGGGATAAGTGTCGAGAGCTCGATCCCCGACTTTCGCAGCAGAGGCGGGCTCTGGACGCACTTTCCCCCTGAAGAGTACGCCACCATACACGCCTTTATGACCGATCCCGCGAAGGTGTGGCGGATGTTTAACGAGATGGAGAAGGTGCTGGACCGCGCCAGCCCGAACCCCGGCCACCTCGCCCTGGCCGAGCTTGAGTCGCTGGGGCTCCTCGACGCCATTATCACCCAAAACATCGACGGCCTGCACCAACGGGCTGGCAGCGCGAGGGTGATCGAGTTTCACGGCAGCCACCGCACCCTGACGTGCCAGTGGTGCGGCGCAAAATATCGACGTGAAGATGTTGCGCGCTCCCCCTCTACTTCCGCCTCATCACCGGCCAGCCCCCCATGCAGCTGCGGCAAGCCCTTAAAGCCCGACGTGGTGCTTTTTGGCGAAATGATCCCCACGCGCGCCCTTGAAGACGCAGACCAGTACAGCGCGACGTGCAATACAATGATTGTGGTGGGCACCTCGGCTGAGGTAGCCCCGGCCAGCCAGATGCCGTTGCGCGCGAAGAGGGCCGGGGCGACGATCATCGAAGTGAACATCGAGCCCACCCACCTCACCGGCCACTGCACCGATATATTTTTGGAGGGAAAAGCGGGAGTGGTGCTGCCACGGCTGGTTGAACAGGTAAAGAAGGTAACAGCTGGCTAAATAGTGGCGCTACTCACTTTTGCTTGCGCCAGTCCCCACCGAACTTATCGGACTTATCCCTGGGAAATTCCTTGGGCTCGTCGCGGGCCTTGGGGCGCTCGACGCCGATGATATTGGCGTATCTGTCGATGCGGTCGTTTAGCACATGGCGATAAATGCCGAGAATGGCGACATGCACAATGGCGCCGATCATCACCGCGCTGACGGCAAGGTAGACATAGGCGGACTGCACCGCGAAGGTCAAGAGCGCCAGCACGACAAAGCAGCCCCATATCACGCAGGCCCAGCGGCCTATGTATTCGTCTATACGGCTGAAAATAAAAAGGTTATTACGGTAGTGAACCCCGGCGGCCTCTTTCTCGTCAAGGCCGGAAGCTACCTTCTCCTGATAGCTCCACAGAGCGAAGGGCGAAAGAAACAGCGCCACAAGCCTTGGCAATGACGCATCTTTCAACGTCTGGTCGCGTTCTGTATCCATAGCTCCTCAGTTCCTCAGCTCTCCGCCAGAGGTACCACACTGTGCGCCTCACCTCAGCGGTTCCCCCTCACTAACGCTACTATCGCCGCCGGGCGGATAGTCAAGAGCCCTTTTCCGGAGCGCGCAGGACAAACACCAAAGGGCGGTATACTGGTGGGGCAAGCGGTGTCACACAGCGCAGCGCCGCAGCTGCCTCTGTCTAAAGGCACTCGACCTCGCACTCCAGCAATATCCCGAAACGTCTCTCGACCTCGCTGCGAGCCAGCTCTATCAACTCGGCCACGTCTGCGGCGCTCGCACCCCCGGTATTGACGATCCAGTTGGCGTGTTTGGTCGATATCTGCGCCCCGCCGACACCCCGCCCCTTCAAGCCTGCCTGGTCCAACAACTGCCCCGCAGTAGCCCCCTCGGCAGGATTTCTAAAGACAGAACCGCAGTTTCTGGGGTTGGAGGGCTGGCGCTCTTTTCTCGCCTTCAAGAGGGCGCGAAGCTCCTCCCGGGCGCAAATCGTGTCTGCCACTGCTGTCGCCTCCTTCTCGCCCAACCTGAAAGCCGCACGCAGAAGCAGTGAGCCGGGGTTCTCCTTCATGTATCCGCAGCTACGGTAACCCAGCCTCAGTCCGGCAGCTTCCAGACGGCTGATTTGGCCCGCACCGTCAATGAACTCTGCCCAGATAAGTGCGCCCGCCACGTCGCCGCTTGCGTCCCCGGCGTTCATCTTCACCGCCCCGCCCACGCAGGCGGGGATTCCTCCCATAAAGAGCAGCGCGCGATACCCCAGCTTGGCAGTGCTCAAGGCCAACAGGGGCAACTTGGCCCCGCCGCCCGCCACCGCCACGCCCGCAGCTTCGTCGATGTCTACCCCCTCAAGCTCGCCACGAAGGCGCACCACCAGCCCATCTACACCGGCGTCGGGAACGAGAAGGTTCGAGCCGTTGCCCATAACAAAGAGGCGCACGCCTATTTGCCGCGCCCAGCCAAGCGCCTCGCGCAGCTCGCCGACATTTTGAGCGTCAACAAAAAAGCGCGCAGGGCCGCCTATATTGAAGGTAGTAAAAGGGGCCAGGGCCACATCTTGCCTTATCTGTGACCCGCCTGCCATAGGGGCGGGAGCATTCATTTTATCAGGTAAAACCTCCTCATCGCGAGGTCGGCAACATAACTGACGCCTTGCATAAGAGAGCGCGATATGCTCTACTTCTGCATCTTATTCGGGCGAGTAGCTCAGCTGGATAGAGTGCAGGCCTCCGAAGCCTGAAGCCGTGGGTTCGAATCCCGCCTCGCCTACCATGTTATTTCCAAGGGTCGTCTCCCGCAAGGGTGCGGCCCTTTTTTGTGTTTACTGTTTGCCCAGTGCAGTTCTGATGGCGTTTAGCACTCTGCGCCGGTTGAAATCGGGGGCCAGCGGGTAGTGGCCGCTTAGGGTGTTGCCCGCCATCCGGTGCAGCACTGTCTGGGTCGGCAGTCGATGGATGAATCCGACGGCCCGCGTGGCGTATTCTTCTTCGGTGAGGGTAGCCACCCTGCCCTCGCGCCACAGTTTCGCCAGGGGCGTGTCGGCTACCACTTCCAACTGGTGTAGTTTGATCCCCTCGACGCCGAGCCTGGAGAGTAGCCCCGCTGTGCGGGCTTCGTCTTCTACCGTTTCGCCCGGAAGGCCGAGGATGATGTGGGCGCAGACTTTTATGCCCAGCTTGTGGGCGCGCTTTACGGCATCGGTAAAGTCGGCGGCGGTGTGGCCTCTTCCCAAAAATTCAAGGGTGGCGTCGTTAGCGCTCTGAAGGCCCAGTTCAAGCCAGAGGTCGAGCTTTTCGCCGTAACCGGCAAGGCGTTCGAGCACTTCATCGCCCACGCAATCGGGGCGCGTGCCCACGCAGAGCGCCACTACCTCTTCAAACGCCGTCGCCTCGTCCCAGAGGGCCGCCAACGTATCAACGTCGCCGTAGGTGTTGGTGCCCGGCTGAAAGTAGGCCGCGAAGAGGGTTTCGCCGCGCGGTTTTAGCCCGGCAATCGCCTCTTGAACCTGCTTGGTCACGCTCCTGTCGTCGCCCGACGAGGGGGCGAAGGTGACGGGCGAGCAGAAGACGCAGCCGCCGGTTTTGCGGTTGGGACACCCCAGCCCGGCGTCGATGCTGATGCGGCGAACGCGGGTGCCAAAGCGCGCCCTCCAGTATTCGCCCAGCTGCGGATAATCCGAGAGTGGGAAGGTGTTCGGGCTCAACTGTCCGCGAGCTCTTGCAATAGTTTTTCAAGCTGCGGCACCAGCTCGGCGTTGGACTCTTTGGACTCGTCCACCTGTCCGCGTAAGGAGGATATATCCACCACCAGTGCGCTTACCGTCTCGCCATAGGCGGCCAGCCACTCGCGCGCCAAATCGTCGAGGTTTTTGCCCACCACCTGATACTTCACCTGTTCGTTGTAGTTGAGCAGGCAGCTTCTGGATTCGTCCACCAGCATCTCGCGCGCCGCCTCGACGCCGTCGGCCAGAAGTGATTGCATCAGCCCCGCCTTGTCCTTTCGGCCAAAGAGCCTGGAGGCCAGACCGGTGGCGACGTTTACGCTCCACTGCCGGGCAAACCCCAGTACGCGCTCTGCCGTGTGCCCTGCCGAGGGGTTGGTCACCGCCGAAAAGAGCGGCACCGTGCGTTTGCCGATGTCGGGCTCTAGCTCGGGCAGCACCAGCACCTCTACCGGCATCTCTAGCTCAAGCGCCAGCGCGCGGTACCCCTCTGCCGTCTCGATCACCATCTCGGCGGCGTCATGGGCGGCTTCGCCCAGCCCGTCGCGCGCTTCGCCCCAGATGCTGCGGATGTGCTCCACCGCCTTTGCGTTTATCGCCCCTACCTTATAGGCGTGCATCATCTCGCGCATCTGCTGCTGGATGTGGGAGAGCTGCCGCATCAGCTCGCGCCCCTGCACCCTCTCCAGATGGTCGATGGTGGGGGTGAGGGTGCCGATGTGGGCGACCAGCTCGGCTGTGAGCGACCCGGAGGAGGGATGGAAGACCTCGTTGGAGCGGTTAAAAGCCCTGGCGCGTATCTCGGTGGTGCGCCCCTCGATGGAGGCCCGAAAACCCTCTAATGACCGTTCGATCAGCTGCTCGGCTTCCACGAGCCGCCCGGCCACCTCTTCAAATTCATCCGACTGGGTTTGGGCGAGGACGCACACCGTCTCAAGGTAGGTCTTGAGCGCAGAGCGGGCGTGGGCGTAGGTGTCGCGGGAGAGCTTGGCTATTGATTCGGTGCGTTTTTTCACCAGCGTTTCACCCAGCGCGGCGCTAAAGCGTTTGAACGCCTCGGGCATCGCGGGGCCGGCATCGTTCCATAGCTCCATCAGCAGCGCATCACGCCTTGACGGCTGGTGCCCGGCGGTGCGCAAGATGTCCAGAAGCGCCCAGAGCGCCGAGAAGGTCAGCACCTTTATCCCCGCGCCGAAGGGGCGAAGCTCGGTGGAGACCCTGCGCTCCATCTCCGTCAGCTCGTGCAGGTCGTCGTGCTCGGTCAGGTCAGCGTTTAGCACTACGTGCGTGGCCTCGATGAGCCCCATGCGCGAGAGATCGCCGAAGAGCTTTATGTCAGCCTCGCGCAGCCCCACGCGGCTGGACACCACGTAGATGACCTGATGGCAGCCCAAGAGATATTCCTGCACCTTCTCGCGGTGGCGCGGGTTGGGCGAATCGTACCCCTGGCAGTCGGCCAGCTCTATCTCTCTAGAGAAGGGAAAGCCCGGTATCTCAAGGGTCAGATCGTCTACAAAGGCCGCCAGCGCGTCGCTTCCGGCAAAGTCGCGGTGCTCGGCGAAGCGGTCGGCGTCAAAGCTTATCTCGTGTATCTCCTCGGAGAGGAGCGAACTTATGCGCTCGTACCCTTCGAGGAATGCTCCCAGAAGCGCCGCGTGTTTGTCCACGCCCCCGTCGCTGTCCAGGGCGTCGCCGCCAAGCTCGCTCAGGTGGGCCGCGAGTTTGGCCCTTGTGGCGTCGTCGCGCAGCTCTACCCCGCCCTCGGCGCTCTCAAATCCCAGAAAGAGCGCGGCGTCGGTGGCCTCGCGGTTCACCTCGGGCCACCCCTTTAAGAGGATATGCGCCCTTAGCGCGTCTCCACGACGCACACGGGTGACGATGGAGGTGATGATGCCCGCCCCCCTTTTAAGCAGATCGGCACCGATCAGCGCATTTGCCAGCGTAGTCTTGCCGCTCTTCACCGTGCCTGCGATGGCGATGCGCAAGGGCTCGCTGCCGCCGTCCTCGGCCGCAGCGATTATCCCGGCCAGCCTTTTTTGCCAAATTTCCAACCCGTCTGTCCCCGCCCCGGAGAGGGCCACGGTGCGCTCAAGCAGGCCCTCCAGGTGGCTTAGACGGGCGACGGGATCGTTATCGGTAGTGTTCACTTTTTTAAATGACCTCTGGTCAGAATTGAGCCAATCTCGTCCGGCAGGGCGTTTGCCCTGCGTCGGCGATAAAAACAAGCGGTAATGATAGCAGAATTCGGCACGGGCGAACAAATGCAATCACGCCCGGGAACTTATCCGGGCAAAGGTAAAGCCAGCCCATGTTTTTCACTAATCAAGGCAAGGGGCAATAGGCCGCAGAGAGGGCTGACAGAGAGCTTTCAAACGAGCGGGTGCAGGTACAAAATAAGCAGGGGCCGCCCCCGGGCATGGTGATGCCGGTGGTAACGGACGGCCCCTCTTCCGACCGACCTGAGGAGGGGGGGGGATTAGGCCGGTCGGTAAAGCAGGTGGGTAGCTTTCGCTATCCACCGATGCGAACGCTGCACGGTTGGGGTACCTTTAAGCAGCGCTGGCAAAGTCAAGTCTAGCCCCACAAGCACACGCGACAAGGGGTTTTGACGCTTTTTGACGATTTATTTACAAAAGCGCCTTAAGTTGACCTTGATCAAATACCCCGAAAGTTGATGCGGATATAATCATTCTCAAGGATCGCAAATAAAAACCAACTGCTTCTCCAACCGGAGGGATGAACGATGAAACGCAATATAATCAAAATCGATGAAGAAAAGTGTAACGGCTGCGGCGAATGCATCCCCAACTGCGCCGAGGGCAGCCTTGAGATAAGAAACGGCAAAGCCGTACTGGTAAAAGAGGCGCTGTGCGACGGCCTGGGAGCCTGCCTGGGACACTGCCCCCAAGACGCCCGCATTATAGAAGAGCGCGACTCGGACGCCTTTGACGAAGAGTTGGTAGAAGTACGCCTGAAAGAGCTGGCGGCGCAGCAAGCCGCTCAGAAGGAAGAGGAGCCTTCCGCCTGCGGATGTTCCGCAGGCGCGATGAGCTTTGGCGGCGGCTGCCCCTCGGCACAGGTAACCAACATCAAGGCCGCCACGGGCGATGCGGCAGAGTCGGGCGCAATGTCTCCTTCGAACCTCACCCAGTGGCCCGTGCAGCTAACCCTGCTGCCGCCGACTGCGCCGTTTTTCAAGGACGCCGATCTGCTCTTGGCCGCCGACTGCGTCCCCTTCGCCTACCCCGACTTTCACCGCGATTTTCTGAAGGGCAAAGCGGTGGCGATGCTCTGTCCCAAGCTGGACAACGGCGACGCCCACTACAAAAAACTCGTCGAGCTCTTCGCCCAGTCCGGGATCAAGAGCGTTACGGTGGCGCGCATGGAAGTACCCTGCTGCGGCGGGCTGGTGGCGATGGCCAAAGCTGCGCTACAGGAGAGCGGCTCTACCCTGGAGCTGCATGAGATAATAATTGGCCGCGACGGCTCGGTGCTGCAAGACTAGCTACGACAGCCCAAGCGCATTACGCTTTAAAGCCGGTGGAGTCGCCCCAAGAGGTGACGGTTCCACCGGCTTTTTTTATTTCTGCCCCTATCCGGTGGCACTTTAATCCGCCTTTGTGTAATATTGCACTGCTGACAGACCCTTAGGGCTACCGGGAGCACCTGCAATGGCCGTCACGACCTTTCGCGACCCCGACAACGGGATAATCAAGATGACCTTCTCCGGCACCTTTGAGTTGGAGGAGCTGGAAAACCAGCTGGCCAACTATTTTGAAGGTTGCCCGCGTGGCGCGCATCTGTTCATCCTCACCGATTTTACCGCCCTTGAGCAGGAACCCGAGTCCCAAGACTTCACCGAAGCGCTGCTTGGATTGTGCGCGCGCTGCCCCAAGGTGCCGGTGCTGGTGGCCGTGGTCGCCAATGGCGACATGGGCTACGCCCCCGGGCGGATCATCTATCCCTCGGCCAGCACGCTGGGGTTGAAGATGCAGATATTTAAAGGGCAGGCGTCGGCCACAAGCTGGCTTCTGACCGGTTTGGAATAGCATCCGCTCACCTACTTTAAAAACACTCTGCCATTAAACATTTAGAAACATCGTTGGTTTCTTGACTTGCCTCAAAGTCGGGGTATCTATTACGTGTTACTTTCCGGCTCAGACACTACGAAACACCTCTAACATTCTATTTTCTCGTAATTCGAGGGAAGGAGTACGCACCATGTTTTGTAACCAATGCGAACAGACGGCCAAAGGTGGCGGTTGCACCAAAATAGGCGTATGCGGCAAGCAGCCCGAAGTGGCCGCGCTCCAGGATCTGCTCACCTACGCCATTCGCGGACTGGCCCACTACAACGTCGCGGCGCGCGCCAAAGGCACTGCCGACCTCTCGACCGGACAGTTCATCTCCAAATCGCTTTTTTCCACCCTCACCAACGTAAACTTCGATCCCGATTTCTTCGTGGCGCAAATCAACGAAGCGGTCAGCCTGAGAAAAGCACTACAGAGCAAAAACGGCGACGTAACGTCAAACGACCCCGCAGCATCCTTCGAGCCCGCCACCGACCTGGACGGACTCGTAGCGCAGGGTGAAGAGATCGGCCTGCCCATCGGCAACAATGACAACGACGACATTACCAGCACCAAAGAGATCACCCTCTACGGCCTTCGCGGTCTAGCCGCCTACGCCGACCACGCCGCCATCCTCGGTCAGGAAGACGACGCCGTCTACGCCTACATCGACAAAGCACTTGTCAGCATCACCGATGACTCGCTCGGCCTCAACGAATGGGTAGGACTAACCCTTGAGTGCGGCTCTGTAAACATCCGCGCCATGGAGCTCCTGGACGCTGGCAACACCGGCACCTTCGGCCACCCCGAGCCCGCAGAGGTTGCCCTGGGCGGCAGAGCCGGCAAATCCATCCTCATCACCGGCCACGATCTCAAAGACTTGAAAGACCTGCTTGAGCAGACCGAAGGCAAGGGCGTCAACGTCTACACCCACGGCGAGATGCTCCCGGCGCACGGCTATCCTGAATTGAGAAAGTACTCTCACCTCGTGGGCCACTACGGCACCGCGTGGCAGAACCAGAAAAATGAGTTCAAGGCCTTCCCCGGCGCAGTCCTCTTCACCACCAACTGCCTCATGCCGCCCGAGGATTCCTACGCCGCCAACATCTTCACCACCGGCCTTGTTGGTTTCGCCGGGATCAAGCACGTAGCCAACGGCGATTTTGGCCCCGTCATCGACCGCGCCCTTGCGCTCGACGGCTTTGCCGCCGACGACATCACCGGCAAGACGATGACCGGCTTTGCCCGCAACGCAGTCCTCGGCGTAGCCGACAAGATAATCGCAGGCGTAAAGGGCGGTGCG
>CAXMSR010000008.1:0-14438 GCA_964195725.1 uncultured Kiloniellaceae bacterium
CGCTTCAAGCATCAAGTGTCCTGTTCGGCTAATTGTGTCAGCCCATAAGGGCGCTCCTGCGCCTGATGTACAAGGAGTGAAGAAGCCAAATATTGGGTTATCTTCAGCATATGAACAACGCAGTAGATCGGGTGCAGGCCACATGCCTTGGTGACTGCGACAGAATTAGCTGGATGGGACACTACAGCTCCTCTTCCGAGCCCAGATAGGCTTCGCGGACCTTGGGGTGGTTTATCACCTCTTCGGGCGTGCCCTCGGTGACCTTCTCGCCGGAGGAGAGCGCCATCACCCGGTTGGCGACGCGAAAGAGCTCGGCCAGCCTGTGCTCGATCATTATCATGGTGATACCCTGGGCGTTGAGCTTCTCGATGAGCGGCACGAGGCTGGAGATCTCGCTGGCCGAGAGCCCCGAGAAGACCTCGTCGCAGATAATCATATCGGGCCGCAGCGCCAGACAGCGCCCAAGCTCAAGCCTTTTCAGGTACCCGGTGGGCAAGGTTCCCGCCAGCTTGTAGGGTACGCGCGAGTCGCGCTCGAACCCCAGCTCTTCCAGAATATCGAGCGCGACGGTGTTGCGATCGCCGTGGCGTCCGCTGCCTCCCGTCCTCTTGGCCCTCGGGCTTGAGAGCGGGATGATCAGGTTCTTGTAAGCGGGCAGGCTAAAATAGGGGCGCATGATCTGGAAGGTGCGGTTTATACCCATGTCGGCGATCTTGTGGGGCTTTTTGCCGGTGATGTCTTTGCCGCGAAAGCTCACCTTGCCGTGGGTGGGTTTTAAAAAGCCGGTGATACAGTTGATAAAGGTCGTCTTGCCCGAGCCGTTGGGGCCGATGATCCCCAACACGTCGCCCTGGTTGATGGTGACCGACACGTCGTCCACCGCCTTGACCCCGCCAAAGTGTTTGGAGAGCCCTCTGATCTCAAGAATCGGCTCATCCGTCCTGTGCGTGCTCATATCTTCACCCAGCGTTCAAATTGTTGATATTTGCGGCTGATGACGTTCATTAGCCCGTCGCTCCTGAAAACGACAAAACCGGTCAGCACCAGCGCATAGACGACGATCCTCAGGCTTCCGAAGTCGCGCAAGAACTCCGACAAAGGCACCAGCAGCACCGCCCCTATAACCGGCCCTATCAGGGTGCCGCCCCCGCCGATCACCGTCGCGGCTATCGGCATGATGGACAGATCCAGCGCAAACGACGAGATGCCGACGTTGGAGTACATGTGGATGTAGTACGCCCCGGCAAAGCACCCCGGCAAGGATGCCAGAAAGACCGCCTTGGTCTTGGTCCAGGTGACGCTGATCCCCGAAGCGCGCACCGACTGGTCGTTGTCCTTCACCGCGCGAATCACCAGCCCGGCGTCTTCGTTTACAAAGCGCCGAAGGCCGAAAAGAGCGAGCAAGAGCCCGAACACCAGTCCGTACTGCTCTATCCAGATAGAGCCGAAGCCGTCGATGCCCCTAAACCCATTTGTGCCGCCGAAGATGTCGAGCGCCTCGATCAGCCGGATCATGAGGAGCGGATACATCAGCGTCACGATGGCGAAGTAGATACCTCGTAGCGGCAGGCAGGGGGCCAGCATCGCCGTACAGATAAAGGAGCCGACCACCGTGGCAATCGGTATCGACAGCAGCGGCGGCAGCCCCAGCTCGGTGTTTATCAGGGCCGAGGCGTACCCGCCCACGCCGTAGAAGAACGCGCCGCCCAGGCTGACCAGCCCGACGTAGTTAGCGAGAAAATCAAAGGAGATCGACAGGAGCGCCAAGATGCCGACGCTGAGGCCGACCCGCCCCCAGTAGGGGTAGTGGCTGAGGAAAAAAGGCATGAGGAGGAAAAATCCTATGAAGAGCATCCTCGGTGCGACAAGGTAACTTATCTCTTCCCAGGAGTTGATGGCGTAGAGCGATTCGCTGCGCACCTTTATGCCACGGTCGATCCGCTCTTTACGTCGCTGTTCTTTGTTGGTGCCGGTCACGTCACACCCTCTCTTCCAACTGCTTCTGTTTGCCGAAAAAGCCCGACGGACGCACTATCAGGGTGGCGATGATCGCCAGGAGCATCACCACCATCTGAAAGTGGGGTTTGCCGTAAAAGACGGTTATGTACTGCGAGTAGCCAAGCACGAAAGCCGCGATCACGGTCCCCGCCCAGCTACCCAGCCCGCCGACCACGCAGACCGCGATCGCGTAGATGAGCACCTTGTAGCCTTCTTCCACTACGAGAGAACCTAATGGAAAGATGATCAACGCCGCCACCCCCGCCAGCATCGAGCCAAGGCCTACGGCCAGCGCTGCGGTGCGATCCGAATCGATGCCGAGCATCATCGCCGCGCGCTCGTCTTGCGCCATCCCCTTGAGTGCGCGTCCTACTTTCGTGTAACGGGTCAGGAGCCAGATTGCGCCGACCATCGTAAAACCCAAGACCGTCAACCACACGCGCTGATGGTCGACGGGTACGTCGAAGATGAACACCACCCCGTCCGACAGCGCCGGAAGAGCGTAGGAGGTGCCGCGAAAGCCTGCGTAGCGAAGGCTTTCGAGCACCGCTAGCCCTATGGCATAGGTGGCGATAACCTCGGAGATTTCCATGCCGCGCACCCGCCTTAGCACCACGTAGTAGATCAGGACGCCAAGAAGACCGGAGATCGCAATCGCCAGCGCGGCGGCCACGGGATAGGGGAGCCCGACTTGGTTAAAGAGCGCCCAGGCGACAAAGGCAGTGAGCACATAGATCGCGCCGTGGGCGAAGTTGGGCAGGCGGCTAACGCCGTAGACCAGAGAAAAACCGAACGCCATCAAGAGCAGCGCCGAAGATTGGATGAAGCCGTAAACGAGGACATCCGCGAACATTTATGTCATCCGATCGATGGTTGGGGAAGGCGGTGCCTTAAGCATCGCCCTCCCCAGCGGGTTAAGTGTGATTATTTTTTCATCCAGGGGGGCAGCTGAAGTTTTCCTGTAGCCCCGGCATCGGGCCAGAAAACGACGCGCTTGCCGTCCTGCCACTGGAAAAAGCCGGTGACGGCGCCTTCAGCGGGATCGGTGGAGGGGATGACCTGGTGAGATTTGGGATCGAAGCGGATGCGTCCGTAGACGCCCATGAGATCAATCGTCTCCAGCGCCTTGACCACGGCGTCGGAATCGAGCGTGCCGGCGCGTTCAATCGCGTCTTTTAGGGCATAGATCGCCATGTAGCTAGATGAGGTGCCGTATCCTTCGGGCTCAAGTCCCCACTTCGCTTTGTAGGCGTCTACAAACTTCATCGTCCAGGGGGTGATATCAGCGGGGGCGTTGCCCCCGTTGATTACGTCGACGATGGCGTATTCGCAGTTGCCCTCCGAGGTCTCCCAGAAACCGGGCTGCTCGGCGGCGGACATAAAGCCAAAGGGCACGCTCTTGAGCTTGAAGGTCTTCCACTGTTTCAAGAGGATGGCGGTCTCGGGCATGTCCATGAAGACGAAGAGGATCTCCGCGTTTTCACGTCTGGATTTTAGCAGCCCCGGCGCAAAGTCGGTGTTGCCGGTGGGATAAATCTCGTGGCCGGTTACGGTAAAACCAGCCTTCTTGAGAAATTTCTCGACCACTTCGCCTGATTTTCTTGCGTAGGCCACGTCCTGAACCATGATGTGGACGCGCTCGAAACCGTAGTCGGTGCGCAATTTCCCGAAGATGCCCATGATCTCCTTGACGATGATGTTCACGAGCTCGTTGGAGATGCGGAAGGCATATTTGTATTTGTCGTAGTCCTTGGCGATCGTCTTATGGTAGGCGGGGCTAAGAACGCCGGTGGAGACGATAGAGACTTTCTTGTGTTTGCTCAAAAGGTCGAGCACCGCCAGCGCCGCTTCGGAACGCACGGGGCCGCCGACGAGAAAATCCACATCTTTTTGGAGGATCAGTTTTTCGACGGCTTTAATCGCATCGTCGACGGGAACGCCGGGCTCCAGATCGCGGGTATCGATCACGTCAACCGAGAAGGGGCGCTTTACCCCTCCAACGTCAACGCCGCCGGCGGCGTTGATCTCTTCAACTGCCAGCTTGATGCCGCGCTCGGCATCCCAGCCATAGAGAAAAGCCGTGGAGAGCGGAGCTCCGAGCTTGATCGGCTCCGCCGCGCTGGCGGTGCCAGGCAGCAGGCAGAAGGTGAGCGCCACGAAAGCGGCGGCCAAAAACGAGACGTACACTCTTGATTTTTTCTTCATCGTATCCTCCGTGTGTGTGGGATCTGACGTCAAACAGTATTTGCAAACTGCGGGCCGGTCCAGACGTAAATCAAAATATTTTCTGCTTATAAAATAATAGCCCGTAAAATCAGAAAGTTAAGGGTGTATTTGCGAGGGGCGCAGCTTTGCCTGGAAAACCTGGGGAGGGAGTTCGTGTAAAATAAAAGAGCGCCCGTGTAAAAATATGCAGGGTGGCTTCGCTTTTTCTGCTCTTGAGGACGTGGTCAACCGGCTGCCGAAAGGCTCGCTGCGGGGCTACTGGCTTTTACAATCGATCCCGTATTCGCGGATGCGCCGATCAAGGGTGGGGCGCGAGATGTTGAGGATCGCGGCGGCTTTTTTCTTCTCAAATTTAGTGAAACGCAGTATGTGTTCTATGTGTTCGCGCTCAACCTCTTGAAGCGAGCGCACCGCAAGGTGCAGGTGCGCTCGTTCCGGGCTGCCCTCTAGCTGAAGCGTCTCCGGCAAGAGCACGCGCCCCGGCGAAAGGAGCACCGCGCGCCGAAGCGTGTTCTCCAGCTCCCGGACGTTTCCCGGCCAGTGGTAGCCCAGACACATCTCCATGACCTCTTCGGGAACAACGTCGATCAGCTTGTCCACATCACAGCCGATCTTGTTGAGGAAGAACCTCACCAGCAGCGGGATATCCTCTTTTCGCTCCCTTAAGGGAGGCATCTTGATCCTGACTACGTTTAGCCGGTAGTAGAGGTCGCGCCTGAAATCGCCGTCGGCCACCATCTGCGCCAGGTCGCGGTTGGTCGCCGCGATAACACGCACGTCGACCTTGATCTTTTCTATCCCGCCCCCCCGCTCGATCTCGCGCTCCTGCAAAAAGCGCAAGAGCTTCACCTGGGTAGAAGGAGGTATCTCGGAGATTTCGTCGAGAAAGAGGGTGCCGCCCTGCGCCTGCTCGAACTTGCCTGTCTTCTGCTGGTCGGCCCCGGTAAAAGCGCCCTTCTCGTGGCCAAAAAGCTCGCTCTCTATAAGGGTAGGGCTCAAGACCGAGCAGGTGACGGGCACGAAAGGGTTGTCTACGCGGGGCCCGTTGCAGTGGATCGCCTTGGCGGCTACCTCTTTGCCAGTGCCGCTCTCGCCGCAGAGCAGCACCGTCGCCAAGGAATTGACCACCGCGCCTATCTCCTTGAAGACCCTCTTCATACAGGGGCTGCGCCCGACGATCATGTGGGCGGGATAGCTGTGCTGATCTTCGTCGCCCAGATCGTAACCCTGCTTTGACATCCGCTGAGCGTTGAGCACCCTCTCGATAGCCGTGTCGAGCTGCTCCAGGTCCAGCGGCTTTCCCAGATGATCGGCTGCGCCGAGCTTGATGGCCTCTATCGCCGTCTGCATGTCGTCAAAGGCGGTGACCACGATCACCTGCAAGTCGGGGCGCGCCCTCTTCACCCTCTTTAAGACCTCAAAACCGTCCAGCTCTGGAAGGCGCAGATCGAGTATGACGAGCGACACCTCGGGGATCTTCGCCTTCTCCACCCCCGCGAGCCCATCGATGGCGCTGATGACCTCGAACCCCTCCCGGGCCAGGTGAATCTCCAGCGAACGCCTTACCGCGTTGTCGTCTTCTACGAGGAGAATAGTAGTCATTATGACACCTTATCAGGATTATTTTTTATGGGCAAGGTGACCGAGAAGGAAGTGCCGCATGCCACCTCGTCATCCAGCACGATCTTTCCGCCATGCCGGGCTATTATCGCCTCCACTATCGAAAGCCCCAGCCCCAGCCCCTTCGCCTTGGCGGTGTAGAAGGGCTCGAATATTTTATCCCGGTTCTCCGGGTCGATTCCCGGCCCGGTGTCGCTGACGCGCAAAACGATCGAGCCCTCTTCGCCCACTTCAGGTAAAAGCGCCAGCGTCAACACGCGGGGGCCGGGCGAGTCCTCCATCGCCTCCACCGCGTTCAGGATCAGGTTGAGGATCATCTGGGTCATCTGCTCGCGATCGCACGAGATAGCTGGCAAGCCGGGGGCGCACTGCGTCTCCACCTCGATGTCGGCCTTTTTGAAGCGCTCTTCGCTAAGGAGCAGTATGTCGTTTATCAACAGCTCCAGATCGACCTCGTCACGCTTTGGCTTGTGCGGACGGGCAAAGGACATCACATCGCCCAATAGCCGGTTGAGGCGCGAGATCTCCCCTTCCATTATAGAGAAGTGCTCGGTGGCGCTCTCGTCGGAGCCCATGCGTTTTTTCAGCATCTGCATGTTCATGCGGATGGCAGAGAGCGGGTTTCGCACCTCGTGGACGAGGCCAAGCGCCATGTTGCCCACCGTCGCCACCTTCCGGGCGGAGAGGAGCTCTTCAAAGGTGGATTCCAGCCGGGTTTGAGCGTCTTCGAGCCGCTCTGTGTGCTCAAGCACAGCGTCCTTTAGCGTCCGGTTCCATCCCAAGAGCAGGCCCATCAGGATGGCCGAGCCGCCGAAAACGGTGACGAGCGCGGTAGTGGAGAAGGTCTTGGTCTTCCTGAAATAGGAGGCGAGCACCCGCTCGACGTCGCGCTCCGGGGTGCAGACACCGAGTGTCCAGAGCTGGTTTTCAAAGCGGATCGGCGCGTAGCCCACCAGCTTTCGCCCCGCTTTTTTCGGGTCTTTCGAGTCTTCAAACTCGTACCAGCTCATGCCCGACACCCCGTGCTTGGTCGAATCGAGCAGACCTTTAAGGACGGGCCAGCGTTCGCCGAACGCCTCTTCAAAGGATTGCCCGGTGACCCGCCCTGCGGGGTCGACCAGCACCGTGCCGTTGTTCGAGTCCACCAGCCAGGCGTAGCCCGTCTCGCCCATCGCTATGTTCATGACGTGCGAGCGGGCGAAATCATCGAAGTTCAGGGTGAACATCGCCACCCCCTCGAACTCGCCGTCCTCGCTGTAGATGCCCTCTGCCACGATCAGCGCCTTGCCCCCCCTTTTTTGCCCGCCCTCAAGCTGGAGGAAGGGGGAGAGGTACATCTTGCCGGGTTTGCCCTCGTTGGCGGCCCACTTGAAGTAACTGCGCCAGGAGTAATCGCGGCCAAGGGTGTAGGGGTCTTCGGGGACGATGCCGACGACGAGGCCGTCTTTGTCGAAGACGACCAGGTCGATGATGGGCATGTCGTCGATGAGCCCGTAGATGCGCTTGAGGCTCGCAGAGACCTCCTCGGCGCGCTCCAGGGTGACGGGGCCGTCGGCAAAAAGGCTGGCGACGATGCCGAGGTTGCGGCGCAGGGTGGCGAAGAGCTCTTCAATTGTGCGGGAAGCCTGTTGGGCCAGGAGGAGTTGCTGGGTGTTGTATTGCTCGAAAAAACGCGCGCGTGCCTCGCTGCGCATAACCTGCTGATTGTCGAGCAGCCACCAGAAGGTAGCGACCGCGCCGATAAGGCAGAAGGTCAGAAGTTTTAGCGGCCATCTGTGCTGTAAGGGGTAGTTCGTCAAGCGCCCTCCGATGTAGACCGGTCAACAAAACGCACTAAAACAAATAACCTAAATCTTAGAAGTATTCCAAGGTACCACAAAATACGGGTTCTGTGCGTGGACGCCACGGCAACCCCTTGCGACAGCTTGCATGGCGCGCGCCGCAGGGGGCGAGCCGGTTTTAACCCCGCGTTACCATACTTCGGGATAGAATATTCGCGACAATGCCTCGGCGGCCTCGCCCACTCTGGGGCCGGGGCGCGAGAAGAGCTTCTCGTCCACTTCAAAGACGCGCCCTTCTTTTACCGCAGTAAGGCTGGTGTGGTGGGGGCGCTGGGCGGGCGGCAGCGGATTTTTGTTCATCGGGCCACGCTGGATAAAGTAGTAGTCGGGGTCGAGCGCGAGGAGCGCCTCCATGTCGAGGCGTACGATTTTTTTGGCGATCTCCACAGCGTTTCTACCGCCCGCCACCTCGATGAGCTCGTCTAAGAGCCCCTTGGAGCCCGCCACCGTCAGGGGCTCGGCGCGTATCTCAAAAGCCAGCGTCGGCCTGTTTGTAGCTGTAGCGACCACCCCGGCGACTCTGTCCTTCACCCGCTTTATCTCCCCCTTCAACTTTTCAACCAGCGCGGCAGCCTCGCTGCCTTTACCGAGCAACACGCCTAGGCGTCGAGCCACCGAATAGAGCTCTTCCAGGCTCCTGGGATCGAAGGCCGCCACCTTGATCCCCCTGCCGCGCATCGCCTCCAGCGCTGACCCGGCGGCCTTTGAGGCGCGGCTTACGATCAGCTGCGGCCTGAGCGCCAAGAGGTACTCGACATCGGGCCGCAGCCCCGAGCCGACGACTGCGAGCCCGGCCAGCTCGGGGATCGTCGTGTCGTTCTTGGTGCGCCCCACCAAAATCGAGCCAGCCCCCAGCTCCCATATCGTCTCGGTAAAGGCCCCGTAGAGCGACACCGCGCGCTCAAGCGGCGCGTCCAGACACACCTCGACCCCGGTGTCGTCAATTATACAGGCGCTATCTGCGGCAGAATAATGCGGGACACCGGCAAGGAGTAAAACAAGGGACGCTACATAAAGAGTTTTTCCAGGGAAGCAGCGGGGCATCTATTTCTCTCTCCTGCGGGGAAGGAAGACGGCGTGGGGCCGCCCGGTGGTTGCGTGGGTAAAGACCTCCATCGGAGTGTCGTAGACCTCTTCGAGCTTCGCCGGGGTAAAGACCTCGGCGGTGGCCCCGTCGGCCAAGAGCTCGCCCGCCCGCATCATGATGAGGCGCTTGCAATAGAGCGCCGCCAGATTCAGATCATGCATCACCGCCACCACCGTCGTGCCGGTCTCGTTAAGCTCGCGCAAGAGGTCGAAGGTGTCGATCTTGCGGTGGACATCCATCGCAGCCGTCGCCTCGTCCAGCAGCAGCAGCGGAGCCTGCTGCGCCAGCGCACGCGCCATTATGAGCCGCTGCCGCTCACCACCCGAGACCTGGGTTATCAGGCGATTGGCCAACTTTACAGTGTCAGTGCGCTCCATCGCGTCCTTAACCGCGTCGCGATCGACTTGCGAGGGGGGCGAAAAACGGCCAAGGTGGGCAAAACGCCCCATGGAGACTACCTCTTCGCCGGTAAAGGGAAAGGGTATCGCCGTTGACTGGGGCACCACCGCCGCCACTCGCGCCAGCTCTTTGGGCGAGGTCTCGCCGGGATCGAAGCCGCCCAACTTGGCCTCGCCCCCGCTTCGCGAGAGCACTCCGGTCAGCGTCTTTACCAACGTCGATTTGCCGAAGGCGTTGGGGCCGAGGATTCCGACGAACTCGCCAGCCTCCACCTCAAAGGAGATTTCCTTCAGTACGTCTTCGCCGCCATACCCGGCGCGCAGCCCCTGTGCGCTGATCATCGACTTGCCCCGTCATCGGCCCCACCGGCAAGCGATCTGGTCGTCCCCCGCCCCAGGAGCCAGCAGAAAAACGGCCCGCCCAAAAGTGCTGTCACCACGCCCACGGGGAGCTCTTCGCCGCCCGGCAAGATTGTGCGGCTTAGCGCGTCGGCCAGACAGAGGAGCACCCCGCCGGCGAGAAAAGAGTTAGCCACAAGCCCACGGTGCGAGGGGCCTATCACGCCGCGCACGAGATGGGGCACCACGAGCCCGACAAACCCGATAACGCCGCTGACCGCCACACACGCGCCGGTCAGGATCGAGGCCGACACCAGCAGCAGGCGGCGCACCTTCACCGAGTCCACGCCCAGCTGGCGCGCGCCCTCGTCGCCGAGCGCCATCAGATCGAGATCGCGCCCAAGCCATAGCGCGGCCAAGATGCCCACGGCCACATAGGGCAGGCAAAAAGCAACGTGAATCCAGCCGCGCCCCGACAAGCTCCCCATTATCCAGAAGACGATGGAGCTGACCGACTCTTCGTTCAGACTTTTAAGTAGGCTGATCCCCGCAGACAGCGTCGTCGAGACGACTATCCCCGCCAATATCAGCGTCCCCGAGCCCGCGAAGTTCTGCCGCGAGGCCAGATAATGCACCGCGCCAAGCGCAGCCAGCGCGCCCACAAACGCAGCCGGAGGCAAAAGCCCCAGTCCCAGCATGGTATAGCCGCCCAGCCCCATTAGGATAGCCACCGTCGCCCCCAACGCCGCGCCAGACGAGACGCCCACGGTGAAGGGGTCGGCCAGAGGGTTTAGCAAGAGCCCCTGGAAGACGACGCCCGCCACCGCCAGCCCGCCGCCCACGATAAAGGCCAAGACCACCCGCGAGAGCCTGACGTCGATGAGGATCGTCTTCGACACCTCGTCCATCGTCGGCCCCATAAAGCCCAGCGCCTCGGCCAGCGCGCGCGCCAGATCCAGCGGCCCAAGCCCGCTTGAGCCCACCGACGACGCCACCGCCATCGCCACCGGCGAGGCCGCGACGAGGCAGGCAAAAAGCATCAGGGGGCGAGAGTTTTTCACTTGGCATTACCCTTGGAATCGTCGTCCACGCAGCCGTCCTTAAGGCGGTTGCTCCTCACGAGAAAGAGGCTCATGTAGCGGCCTTCGCCCGTGCGGGCCACTTCGGTGCCACGGCTCAACTTCTCGGTGGGTCGCGAACACTCGGTGCAGTACCAGGTAGATTCACTCAGCCCCTTCGCCTCCAAGAGGTCGCAGACCTCGGCGGTCTGCCGGAAGGGCTTCATTATCACGACACTGTCGCTGCGCTCCAGCGCCTCCTCGATGGCCCCTACCCCGCCGCGCGCGGCCCCAATGACGGTCAGGGTCTCCTCGCCCTCGGTCAAGGGCGTGACGGTGGCCGCCGCCGCCGCCGCAAAGGAGGTGATCCCCGGAACGACCTTCACCGCCACCGTCGGCTCAAGCTCGCGCACCGCTTCGAGCACATAGGTGAAGGTGGAAAACGTCATGGGGTCGCCAAGTGTTAGAAAAGCTGCGGACTTGCCCTCTTTTAGCACTGTCAAGATAGTCTGCGCCGCCTCGCGGTGGGGGGATCTGCCGTCCACGCTGTCGAAGGTGTGGGGAAAGTGCAGCGCCACCGTCTTGGCGGCATCGGGCAGGTGCGGCCCCGCAATCTCCAACGCGAGGCTGCTCACGTTGCGCTCGTTTCCGGCGGCGAAGATCACGTCCACTTCGGCCAACGTCTTTACCGCCTTTACCGTTAAAAGGTCGGGGTCGCCGGGGCCTACGCCGATGCCATAGAGGGTGGGAATACTCATCGTTCTATCCTTATAAACTCTTCAAAGTTGTTCATTTTTTTAAGTCGGCCAACTGTCAGGTTCGGGCTTGGCGCACGCAGCGCACCGCCAGCCCGAAAAACACCACCCCGAACCCCGCCAGCGCCAAAACGCTGGTCAACGGTACCGGCTGGTTGTGGATCGCCGCCCTTATCGCCAGATTGGAGTGGGTCAGCGGCAGGCACATCGCCGCCGCCTCGGCCCACGCCGGTAGGCGGTCGAGCGGAAAGAAGGTGCCGCACAGAAACGACATCGGCACGATAAAGAACGTATTGATGTGGCCCTGGTCGGCGTGGGTGCGCACCACCATCGCCGCCACCACCGCCGCCGCCGAAAAAGTGAAGACGTGCAGCAGGTATAAAGACGCCGCCAGCGGCCCCACCAAGAGCGGCGTGCCAAAAAGCAGCCCTATAAGATAGACGGCAGCGGCCGCCGCCAGCCCCCGCATCATGCCGTAGAGCACCTCGCCCAGCGCCAACTGCCAGGGCGGCACCGGGGCCATCTGGAACTCTTCGAAGACGCGCCAGTAAAAGCGCGCGATGTTTATCTCCGAGGCCATCGAGTAGCTCTGGGTCATCGAGGACATCGTCGCCAACCCCGGCAACATAAAGGCCAGATAGGTCATCCCCTCCATCTCGACGTGACGGCCCACCCCCCAGCCGAAGACGAGCAGGAAGAGAAAGGGGCTCATCATGTAGGAGGCCAGGTGCTTGGTCCAGCGCCGGGCGTAGATGCGAAGCTCGCGGTAGAGAACCGCACGTACGCCGTTCATAGCCCCACCGCCCTTTTGGCCGACTGCGGATCGACTAAGAGCCCGGTCTTTTGCAGGAATAGGTCTTCCAGCGTCGTTGGCCGCACCGTCCGCAACGCACCACCCTCGTGGGCAAAGGCCTTGGCGCCCTCGCCGGTGTCGAAGTAGCGCGTCTGCGTCTCGTCGTTCTCCAGATAATCCACCGCGTAATCACCCATGGTAGCGATGAGTGCTGCGGGGGTGCCCTCGTCGATCAGGCTGCCTTTATGGAGGATGCCCACCCGGTCGCAGAGCGCCTGGGCTTCTTCTATATAGTGGGTCGTCAAGAGCACCGTCACCCCGTCGCGGCTTATCGAGCGCACCAGATCCCACATGCGCCTGCGGCTGGCGGCGTCGAGCCCCGTGGTGGGCTCGTCCAAAAGCAGGATGCGCGGCCGGTGCATCAGCGCGCGGATGATGGTTAGCTTTCGCCTCATCCCGCCCGAAAGCGTCTTGGCGAGGCTCTCGGCCCTCTCACCAAGCTGGGCGAACTCCAGCAGCTCGGCGGTGCGCTGTGTGCGGTCCTTTTTGCCCATCCCGTGGAGGATGCCGTGAAGGTGCATCACCTCGCGCACCTTCAGGTCGGCGTCGAGGTTAACGTGCTGGCTAACCACGCCGATGTGGCGCTTGGCGGCGGTGGGCGCCTTTATAACGTCGATGCCCGCCACCAGCGCCTCGCCCGAGGTGGGGTTCGAGGTGCCGGTGAGGATGCGGATGGTCGTGGTCTTGCCCGCGCCGTTGGGCCCGAGAAAACCGTAGATCTCGCCGGGGCGCACGGCCAGGTTCAACCCGTCCAGCGCGCGCAGCTTCCCGAAATCCTTGCAGAGCTCACGGGTGACGATGGCGCTATTAGTTTCGGTGTCGCTCAAAAGGGAATTCCAATCGTAATAAAACTCATTGCAGCCAGAGCCGGTTTGTCGCGAACCAGTTAAGATACTCGCAGCGCCAAAGCGTGTCAATTACAGCGAGCGCCGCGCACGGTGCCGGGAAAAACATGCAATACATCCCGGACAAAAACGGCAACCGGGCAAAATGTTGCAAAAGTTTGCGCTATATAAGGTTTGCAGGGCAACGTGAGCTTGACCCCCGGTGCCCGTAGTGGTAGAACCCCCGATTCAATGATTTCACCGTAAGTACACACTATTTTTCGCCTCGCGGCGGTGGCCCTTCGGGCCGGAGGATACAAAGTTGGCTCAGGAATTCAGAAATATTGCGATCATCGCCCACGTTGACCACGGCAAGACCACGCTGGTGGATGCGATGCTGTGGCAGAGCGGCACCTTTCGCGACAACGAACGGGTCGACGAACGCGTTATGGACTCAAACGAGCTGGAGCGCGAACGCGGGATAACCATCCTCGCCAAAAACACCGCCATCTACTACAACGACATAAAGATCAACATAATGGACACACCCGGCCACGCCGACTTTGGCGGCGAGGTCGAGCGCACCCTCCAGGTAGTTGACGGCGTTGCCCTGCTGGTAGACGCCGCCGAGGGGCCGCTGCCCCAGACCCGCTACGTCCTCCAGAAAGCTCTGGAGCTTGGGCTCACACCGATAGTCATCCTGAACAAGATCGACCGCCCCGACCGCCGCCCCGAAGAGGTGCTGGACGAGGTCTACGATCTCTTCATCGACCTGGACGCCAGCGAAGACCAGCTTGATTTTCCCGTCTTCTACACTGAAGCCCGAAAGGGGATAGCGTACGCCAACCTTGACGACGTCGATATTGACGAGGATTCCGGCGACCTCAAGATCCTGATGGACGAGATCATCAAGACGGTGCCCGCATCTACCGGCGACCGCGAAGAGACGCTGCAGTTTCTGGTGACAAGCCTCGACTACAACGACTACGTGGGCAAGATCGCCATCGGGCGCATCTTCAACGGCACAATTAGCCCCAACACGGTCTACGGCCTCTCCACCGAAGACGGCATAAAGCAGGTAAAGACCACCATCGTCTACACCCACGAGGGGCTGAAAAGGGTGGAGAAAGACGTGATGGAGGCGGGCGACATCGTCGCCGTCGCAGGCATCCCCGAAATCAGCATCGGCGATACGATCACCAGCCTGGAAGACCCCAAGCCGATGAAGCGCATCGCCGTGGACGAGCCCACCCTGTCGATGGTCTTCACCGTCAACAACTCGCCGTTTTCCGGCCGCGAGGGCAAGCTCGTCACCTCGCGCCAAATTCGCGCCCGGCTCGACAAAGAGCTAATGCACAACGTGAGCCTGCGCGTCGAATCCCCCGAGCCCGAGACCTTCATAGTCATGGGTCGCGGCGAGCTTCAGCTGGAAGTGCTGA
>CAXMSR010000009.1:0-14069 GCA_964195725.1 uncultured Kiloniellaceae bacterium
CTAAAATTCATTAGCCCAAATATTAGCCTGTTACCAATTACAGCAAAAAAGGGTTCACGCCTAAATAGCGTAAACCCTTGTTTTTTCTATGGAGCCGACGTGCGGAGTCGAACCGCAGACTTGCTGATTACGAATCAGCTACTCTACCAACTGAGTTACGCCGGCTTGGTTGAACGGCTTTAAGTATCAGATTGGCCGGGTGGTGTAAAGCCGATTTTGCAAATAGATTTTGCAAACAGAAATGGCGAGCAGTTTTATCGGGGGCCATTTCTGGTCCGGGCGCTGCGGGCTGCGTTCTTATGCGGCGACGGTTGGCGGCGGCTATTTTGCCGGGCAGCTATTTTGGCAGGGGCGCGGTGCCGGTGGTGCGCTGCCCCTTTGTATCCGGCAGTTTTAAAGTGTCTTCACGGTGATGATGTGCTAAGGTTTTTGCTGCAATTATCCCTGCTGAAGCCCCTTTGGCTCAACCGCCAAGGGGGGCCAGGCATGCGAAGATCAACCTTTGTTGAGAGGTTTTGTATGTCGGAGCTTTTAAGCCAGGATGAAGTAAACGCTCTGCTGCAAAGTGTGCCCGGCCTGAACTCTTCTGACGCGGGTGGCGCAGGCCCGATGGCTGGTGGCGCTTATCCTGACAATGGGCAGCCCGCCCCCTACCGCAAGCGCGCAACGCGCTACGATTTCAAACGCCCCAACCGCATCTCCAAGAGTGTGCTTGAGCGCCTGCACTTTGTGTTCGAGCGTTACGCCAAAGGCCTGACCGCCAGCGTTTCGGCGCAGCTAAGATCAAGCTGCGAGGTGGCGCTGCTGGGTGTGGATCAGCTCTCCTACGGCGAGTTTGTGCTGGGGCTGCCCGAGGCTACCTGTATTACCGTTGTAAGGGCTGCGCCCCAGGGCGCGCGGCTGGCCTTTGAGGTAAGCCCGGCGCTGGTGTTTGCGATTATAGAAAAATTGATGGGCGGCAACTCCGAGGCCCCTTCCCAGCACCGCGTGATTACTGCGCTGGAGCAGAGCCTTGTGGAAGACTTTATAGGGGTGGCCCTTGGGAATTTGAGTGTCCTGTGGCGCACGGTGGGCGAGGCTGATTTCGCGGTGGAGCGCCGCGAGACCAACCCCCGGACGGCACTGGTTGCGGCCCCCAACGAGAGTGTGGCCGTTGTGGTTTTGGAGGTGAAGGTGGGGCAAGCGGCGGGGACGATGAGTTTTTGTCTCCCGGCGGAGCAGTTGGCACCTTTTGAAGCAGAGCTGCCCCAGGGTGCGGCGAGTGGCGCCGACACGGACAAGGATATTTCGCGTGAGGAACTGGCGCGGCTCGACAGCGTGCTGGCGGCGGCCAAGGTGGCTGTGTCGGCCAACATCTGCAAGCTGCGCTTGCCGGTGCGAAAGCTCTTGGAGCTTACCGTGGGCGAAACTTTGCCGCTGGGCGTTACCCCGTCCGAGCCGGTGACAGTCAGTGTCACCGGGGTACCGTGGTATAAGGCTACCTACGGCACGAGGAAGGGCCGAAGAGCGGTGCGCATCATCGACACTGTCGAAAACGACGACGCGACCCGCGAGCAGGAATCAGCACCCTTTAAACCTGTTGAGGTATCGGCCTCTTAGCCAGCATAAAGCGAGCATATTGCCCAAGGGATGACAAATGGTTGACGAGATACTCTCGCAAGAAGAGATCGACAAGCTGCTAAACGTGCCGGGCCTTGGCCCCAACGGCGGCGTTGAGCTTACCGCCAAAGAGCTGGGCAGCGTAACCGGCGTTGTGAGCCCGGTGTTCAAGGCTATCGGCTCTACGCTGGGGACGATCACCGCCCGTAAAGTAAAGACGAGCGGCGGCAACAAAGGTGTGATGGTCGCGCCCGCCGACATCGACACCGTGGCCTCGGTGCTTTTGCGCACGCCCTTTAGCTCCGGCTTTATCGGCCAGCTCTTCTTCTACCTGCCGCTGGCTGCGGCCACGTCGATCTCGGACCTTGCCCTGGGCGGCGAGGGCGATCCCAAAACCTCCCTGGACAACAGCGATGAAAAAGCCCTTGAAGAGGCGTTCTCCCATCTTTTGGCCGACGCAGCCCCCGCCATCACCGCCGCCACGAACGTCGAGGTAGACTTTAACGCCCTCTCTGTCGAAGCCCTCGGGCAGGGCGAGCTGACCGCCGCCATCGCCGGAGGAGGCGATGAGGTCTACGCCTGCAAGGCCACCCTGAAGATCGCCTCCATCCCCGACGCTACACTCTACATACTCTTCACCGCGCCTATGGCAGCAAACATCGTCTATACGCTCACGCCCTTCAAGGCTGCCAAGCGTGGCACGTCGTCTACGCCGTCCAAGTCGGCTAAGCCGCCTGCGCCTACTGAGCCGTCAACGTCGCCAACGCCTACAGCCCAGGCAGCCCCGGCAGCCGCCACCCCGGACGAGCTGCGCAACATTGAGCTGATAATGGAGCTTGAGGTCGAGGTGATGATCCGCCTGGGCAGCGCCGAGATGCCGCTTAAGGACATCCAGAAGCTGCGTCCGGGCTCGATTATCGACCTGGACCGCGACACTGAAGCGCTGGTAGAGCTGGTGGTAAACGGCTGCGTCATCGCCCATGGAGAGCTGGTGGTGACAAGTTCGGACAATTTCGCCCTGCGCGTTACCGAGATTCAAACCCCGAAGGAGCGCATACGCAGCCTTGGAAGTTAACGAGCTTTTAACCCGGCTAGCCCCCGGGCAAAACGGAATCATCTACCAGGGCCCAGGCAACTGGCGTCAAGTCAGCTGCCGAGAGGTGGTGGGCGGCTCGGTGATGATGTTAGTCCACAACGACACGGGGGAAGGCGAGATAACCCTGGATGATGTGGTCGCGTTTAAAACCAGGTGCGACAACGGGTTGTTGCGCGTCGAGGGCATCCTTAAAAGCAGCGACAGCGATAGTGTGGGCGGCCCGCTACAGTTCAAGCCCAGCTCAGACGCCAAGGTGATCAACCGTCGTCAGGCGTTTCGGGTCGAGAGTGAGCTAAGCGCCAGGATGGTGGGCACGGCCTGTGCGGCAGCGCCGCAAGAAGAACGCCATAACTATGAGTGGGAGTGCGTGCTGCGCGACCTGAGCGTGGGAGGAGCCAACGCAACGCTACCCTCGCCGGGCCCGGCACCGCATTCGCTCGCCACGATAACCTTCTCGCTACCCACCGAGGACGAGCCGCTGACGATCGAGTGTGAAGTGATAGAGGTCACCGAAGAGGCGAAAAATCCGCCCCTGGCCACGATGGTGCGCCTGATGTTCACGGGACTAAATTCAAGGGTGGAAAACCAGCTGGGCAAGTACGTAAACTGGGTTCAGCTAGAAACTCGGCGGCAGGGATTGATCTGACGAGGGGTTCTCACCGTGCGCCACCTGACAAAGCGGCCACGGCGTGGGCACTGATCCCCTCTTCGCGCCCCTCGAACCCCAACCCCTCGGTAGTTGTAGCCTTTATATTCACCAGCTGCGCCGCGATGCCAAGCGCCTGGGCCACGTTGGCGACCATCTGCGCCACATGGCTCGCCACTTTGGGCCGCTGGGCAACAAGGGTGGCGTCTATGCTTGAGACCTTGAAACCATCCGAGCGCAAAAGCCCTCCGACGACCTCCAGAAGATCGAGGCTCGAAGCCCCTTTCCAGCGCGCATCGGTATCGGGGAAATGCCGCCCGATGTCCCCCAGCCCCGCCGCCCCCAGAAGAGCATCCATTATCGCGTGCAAGAGTACATCGGCATCCGAATGCCCCAGAAGCCCAAGCTCGTGAACTATCTCCACCCCACCCAGTATAAGGGGCCGCCCGTCCACCAGACGGTGTACATCATAACCATGGCCTATGCGCATCTTGGCTGCTCCGGCAATCATAAATTGAGCAAGGGGAATGTCTTCCGGGGTGGTCACTTTGAAATTTGCTCGGCTACCCACCACCGCCCGGGGCGAATACCCGCGCGCCTCGACAAGCGAGCTGTCGTCGGTAACGCACACCGCAGCCTCGTGGGCCCAGCGGTGGGCGTCCAGAATGAATTTATAGGGGAAAGCCTGGGGGGTCTGAGCCAGCGCGAGGGCTGACCGGTCTTCGGTGCCGACCACGCTGTCGCCGCTGCAACGCTTGACGGTGTCGGCCACGGGCACCACAAAGAGAGCGCCATCGGGATAGGCCGCGCCAATCAGTTCATCGAATTTGTCAACGGGGGCAAACGGCCTGACGCCGTCGTGGATCATCACTATGTCGGCATCGGCAGCCTCTTTTAGGGCCTCCAGCCCGATACGCACCGAATCGCTTCGCTGGGCGCCTCCGGCCACCACGCGCAACACCGGGCCAGCGCCGCTGCCTGCGGCTGCGGCTGCGATCAGCTCGCGCATCGTCTCCAGCTCGCTCTCTGGCGCGGTCACCACCACCCCCTTTAGCCCCGGCCAGCTGCCAAGAGCACGAAGAGTGTGGATGATTATCGGCTCGCCTTCAAGCGCCAGAAACTGTTTGGCTATCCCGGCACCCATGCGGCGCCCCGCACCCGAGGCGACTACAACGGCCCAGGCACCTATCCGCGACGCCTCCATACCCTGCGTTTCTCCTTAACGTCGACTACGTCAGCCGACTCGGGCATACGGGAAAAGATCATACGGCCAGCCGTGGTCTGGAGTACCGAGGTGACTATCGTCTCCACCGATTCATCCATGTGCTCGGCCCCGCCGTCGACGACTACCATAGTGCCGTCCTCCATGTACCCGACGCCCTGGCCATGCTCCTTGCCGCTCTTCTGGATTGTCACCCTCACGTTTTCGCCGGGCAGCACCACGGGCCGTACAGCCTGCGAGAGCTGGTGAACGTTGAGAACCCTCACGCCCTGAAGCTCGGCGACCTTCGAGAGGTTGAAATCGGTGGTCACGATCATCGCGCTCTTCTGCTTGGCCATCTCTACAATTTTGGCGTCCACCTCTTTTGCGCGCGGAAAGTCCTCGTCGACGATGTTGATCACGAGCCCCTCCACCGCCTGGAGTCGCTCAAGGATACCAAGCCCTCTGCGCCCTCTGGCGCGGCGTAGCGGGTCTCCTGAGTCGGCTATCGCCTGAAGTTCGTTTAGCACGAACTGCGCGACCACCATCGGGCCGCCCAGAAAGCCGAGCTCGACCATGTCAACGATGCGTCCGTCGATAATGGCTGAAGTGTCCAGTATCTTTGGTGCGTTGGAAGAGGTAAGGCCGGCTTTGCCCGCAGCGATGCGGATCACCTTCATGACGCGTGCGCCGATGGTAAAGCCGATGTGGCTGCAAATTATCAGGATAGAGAGGCTTATCGGCATCGGTATCCCGTCCAGCCCGAGGGCCGAACGCAGGATAAGGGTGACCACTATCGCCGCGATCACGCCAAGGCACCCGCCCAGCAGCACAAAAGGCGAAGAGCGCTTCACAACGCGCTCCACCGTCAAGACCAGCAGATAAACCAACCCGCCTATCACTAAACCGATATAAGGAGCCTGTTCGCTCTCCAGGTACTGCGGCCCTGCAAAGTACCCCATGAGGGCGCAAAACCCCAAGAGCACAAATCTATAAATCACCATGCTCAACTTCTACGTCCCCCCCAGCAGGCCAACATCGTCAAAAGCGTCCATTATCTGCTCTTGCGCCTTCGTGGCGTCCTCGCCCCTGACCACCGCGATCTCCTGAGCCAGCAGATCAATAGCGGTGTTGAGCATCCTCTTTTCCCCGTAGGAGAGGGCTTTGCCCGCGCGCAAAAGGTAGAGGTCTCTCAGCACCTGGGCTATCTCGACAGCCGAGCCGGTACGTATCTTGTCGCTGTACTCTCTAAAGCGCCGGTTCCAGGTCTGGCCGTCCACCACTTTTTTGCGTTGGCGCAGCACATCGAAGACCTCGTCCACCTCTTTAGGCTGCATAACGGGCCGCAACCCCACATCCACCGATTTTTCCACCGGAATGAGGATCGTCATATTTCTTTCGAGGATGCGCATAACATACACATGCATCTGCGTTCCCATAATTTCACGGGTTTCCACGGCCTCGATCTCTCCGACTCCATGCGCCGGATAGACTGCCTTGTCTCCCACCTCAAACATACAAACTCCCTTTTTGCAGAAGGCGCGCCAAGCAAGACTTTGCTTGTTAGCGCCCCTCGTGATAAATAAGCCTCTACGACAATCGCTTTAAAACAACCCAACAACCGGAGGGCTCGATCATGAGCAGCTCAGACGTCCACTTTACCGACTTGCGAGCCAGCTATAAGCGCAACATTCTCGACAAAACCGATGAGCTGCTTACAGCTGCCGGCCTGCCGGACATCATTGAGCCCGGCGACATCGTCGCCGTTAAACTACATTTTGGCGAACCAGGCAACACAGCCTTTATTCGCCCGATCTTTGTTCGGCGTGTGGTAGAAGCGCTTAAAAAGCTTGGTGCCAAGCCCTTCATCACCGACACCACCACCCTCTACGTAGGCCCCCGGTCAAACGCCGTCAACCACATCGAAGCGGCGCTGCACAACGGCTTTAGCTACACCACCGTAGGCGCGCCCATCATCATCGCCGATGGGCTAAGGGGTCAAAGCTACGTAGACACCCCCATAAAGGGCACCCATTTCGACAGCGTCTCCATAGCAGCCGAGATAGCCAACGCCGACGCCATCGTGGTGCTCTCCCACTTCAAATGCCACGAGCTGTCCGGCATCGGCGGCTCGGTTAAAAACATCGGCATGGGCAGCGCAGCCCGCCGGGGCAAGCTGGCCCAACACTCCAACATCGCTCCCAAGGTAAAAGCCAAAGCTTGCGTCGCCTGCGGCGAATGCATCGAGTGGTGCCCCAATCAAGCCATCGAGCTTGGCGAGACGGCCACCATCGACAAAGAGCGCTGCATAGGCTGTGGCGAATGCATCGTCATCTGCCCCCACCAGGCGATCCGGATACAGTGGACCGAAGGGGCGCAGGTGATGCAGGAAAAAATGGCCGAATACGCCCTTGGAGCCCTTGACGGCAAGCTCGACAAGAGCATCTTTGTCAACTTCATCACCCAGGTCAGCCCCGCTTGCGATTGCATGGGCCACTCCGACGCCCCCATAGTCGCCGATCTGGGCATCGTCTGTGCCACCGACCCGGTGGCTATCGATCAGGCCAGCGCCGATCTGGTAAACCAGGCACCCGCCAACTACGCCAGCAAAATGCCCGCCGAGTACAAGCAGGGCGAAGACAAATTCCGGGCCATCACGCCCAAATCGGATTGGACCGTACAGCTCGAATGCGCTCAAAAGCTGGGGCTCGGCACAAGAGACTACAAACTGACCACCCTCTAGCCCCGAGGCTCGGGCGGGGCTAAAATAGAGCCGTGAACCCCGTGTTTCGAGCGGATATTTCCACTGCCAAGCCCAAGCCAGGTAAAGAGCATCGCCGCCGCCATAGCCAGCGCCAACACGGCAACCAAAAACAACTGGAGAGGCCCAAAACGCTTCATCCCCACACTCCGTAGCCTTTAGAGTATATCACATCGCGCCCCGTTCTGAAACTACGTCCACGAGCCGATCGAACCCGCCGATCATCGACGACCAGCGGTATCTCCCGAAGGCCTCTCTCAGCCTGAAAGGCTCCACGAGCTCTTCGGCTCCCGTTAAAAGCCCCTCCAGCTTGCGCTCTAGCTCGTCCGGGTCCCCGTACAGACAATCGGCGTGCAACTCTTTCGGGAAAATCTCGGGGTAACTAAGCCGCTTCGGGGCCAGCGGGTGCGCGCCTGCAAAGGCGGCCTCGATCATCGAAATGCCGAAAGTCTCATGGAGCGCGCAAGAGACCACGACATCCGAGCGCGCCAATAATTCAAGATACTTCGCCCTGTCCTCCACGCCCCCCCAGTGAACGATCCTCTCCGACAGGCGCTCGCGCGCCTCGGCAAAGACGGGCGGAGCGCTGCCATACTCTTTTCCCGCCACGATCAGGTCGAACTCAACCCCCCTGTCGGCCAGGCTGAAGGCGACCGAGAAAAACTCCTCCGGGTTCTTGTCGTACTCCCAGCGGTGACACCACAAAAGCGTGGGCCGCGCTTTTTGGGACGCACTACCGGACGCGCTGGCGCGACTGCGCCAACGATCTTCGCGTTCGAGCTGCCCTATATCGGCAAGCTCAACCCCTATCGGCACAACCGACGATTTGCCCTCGATCTCTTCGAGCAGCCAGAGAGGTCTGGAGTCGGGCATGCGGCGCAAAAAACGCACGGTCTCCTCGAAAAATCCACGCCTGAGATATTCGGAATTAAAGGCTACCCAGTCGGCGGCCGCCGCGCTGGCAAGGTCAGTGATGAGAAACTGCAAGTCCCGCTCGCCCGGCCCCTCGCCACCCGGCCAGGGGTAGGCGGCCTGACATTCATGCATATAGAGGACAGCCGGGACACCGGGGGGCACCAGAGCCCTGAAATGGGCCAGATCCATCAGCCCCACCGCGAACCAGATATCCGCCGTCAGCTCGCCGCTTCGCACCTTCCTGGCAAACTCGAACGCCGCCCCCCTCATGCGCCACTTCCAAAAACGCGCAGGCAACCCCTCGATCGTTACCGAATGCGAGCTCGTGCGCTGCCAACCGCGAGCGACCGCAAGATGGCTTCCGCCCATGAAGGGTTCGAGCACACACACCGACAGAGGGTCATAGCTGGCCGCCTCTTTCATTGAAAACCCCATTAAAAATAAGAAAAATTGCGTTTTCGGCGAAAAATGAACCCTTAATCATTTACCCCCGGCGTAACTGACACTATATTGTATTGTGAAGGAAATATCCGCAAATAACGAGAACGCCAGTCGGTTGCCTGAAACGCTACTCCCGTAGCGTCCGGCAAACTTCTTGAGGTCGACAAAGCGGCGCGCACTCACAACGCCACAGAGAGGAAAATAACGGAAAAACCAAAAAATACGCGCTAAATAAAACTTGACTCGCTGAGATGGTAGCCATATATTCACAAAAAATGAATGATCATTCATTCAGGAGGAACACATGACTTTACCCTCAATGATCAGAGACCGCCATAACAAGTGGAAAGACCGCCGTGTAATGATGGTGAAACGCGACGGCGTTTACCAAGACCTCTCCTGGTCCGAATTTTACAGCGACGTAGAGTCCCTCTCCACCGCACTGGTAAATATGGGTATGTCGGTTAACGACCGGGTGGCGATCATGTCAAACACCCGCTTCGAGTGGGCGATCGCCGACAGCGCAGCCCTTACCGCCGGCGGGCTCACCGTCCCCATCTACCCCACGCTTCTCCGCAATGAAGTCATCAAGCTTCTTGCCCGCAGCCGCTCCAGCATCCTCTTTCTGGAATCTACCGAGCTTATTGAAAACCCCCTGGAGCTAATCGACAAGGTTGCCGAGCTTAAGCAGATAATCCTCATCGACCGCTCTCCTGGCGACGACGCCTCCATCCCCACCCTTAAAGAGCTGGCAGCGTCCACCGAGCCCGACCGCGATGAGCTGGACAAACGGCTCCAGAGCCTCGACGAGGACGACGTCGCCACCATCATCTTCACCTCCGGCACCACCGGCGACCCCAAGGGTGTGCAGCTTACCCACAAAAACCTCCTCTCCAACGTCGAGAACATCCTCAAGGTCGTCAAGTTCAACAAAGACGACATCTGCCTCTCGCATCTACCTCTGGCCCACATCTTCGAGCGCATGGCCGGCTACTACTCCATGCTCTACTGCGGCGCCACCATCGCCTACGCCGAGTCGATACAGACCGTCGCCAGCGATCTTACGGTAGTGCAGCCCACCGCCTGCATCAGCGTGCCGCGCATCTTCGAAAAAATCTTCGCTGCGATTGAGAACAAGGCGCTTGAGTCCTCGCCTTTGGTACGCGGCCTCACCTTCTGGGCTATCGACGTGGCCGAGGACGTGGGCGAGATGATCATCGACCAAAAGCCGCTGCCACTGTGCAAAAAGATAAAACACGCCATCGCCGACAAGCTGGTTTTTTCCAAGGTACGCGCCAAGTTCGGCGGCAGGATAGTGCAGTTCGTCTCCGGCGGAGCCCCACTTTCTCCCGAGATGGCGATATTTTTCTACGCTGCGGGCATCCCCATCCTCGAAGGCTACGGGCTGACCGAGACTTCGCCGGTCATCGCCGCCAACACCCACGCACACCGCCGCGTGGGCACAGTGGGCAAGCCGATACCCGGCGTAGAGGTGAAGATCGCCGAAGACGGCGAGATCATCACCCGGGGCGACAACGTCTTCAAGGGCTACTATGAAAACGAAGAATCCACCAACGAAGTGCTCAGCGCCGACGGCTGGTTTCACACCGGCGACATCGGCGAGATCGACAGCGACGGTTATTTGAAGATTACCGACCGCAAAAAAGACCTGATCGTCACCGCCGGCGGCAAAAACATCGCCCCGCAAAAAATCGAGAACATCCTCAAGTTCGACCGCTTCATCAGCCAGGTGATGCTCCACGGCGACAAACTCCCCTTCATCTCGGCGGTGGTCGTGCCCGATTTTGAGTGGCTTGCAAGCTACGCCAAGCAAAAGGGCATCAAGTACGACTCGATCGGCGATCTGGTGAAGAACCCGAAGATCATCGACCTCTATTACCGCCGCATCGACAAGCTGCAACGCGAACACCATCTCGCTTCCTACGAGTCGGTAAAACAGATTGTGCTCCTCGATCACGAGTTCACGATGGACGGCGGAGAGGTGACGCCCACCCTGAAGCTCAAGCGCAAGATGATCACCGAACACTACGCCGATCAGTTGGCTGCGCTCTACAAAAAAGATTGAGGGCGACATGGCTCAAGAGAAAAAAGAGAAGAGACGCGTCGCGATAATGGAAGCGGCGGTAAAGGCGTTTAGCCAACTTGGCTACCACGCCTGCACCATGAACCAGGTGGCCCGCGAAGCGGGCGTGGCCGACGGCACCCTCTACCTGTATTTCGAGAGCAAGGAAGACCTGCTCATCAAAGCTTTTAAACATGTAATCGGCAACCTGATGGAGCTGCTCGACAAAGAGCTCGTGCAGTTCAACACCCCTGCCGACAAGCTCAAAAGGATAATCGAGCTGCACTTTCAGGTGATGGAGAACGACCCAAGCCTGGCCGGGTTCATGCAGTTTCAGCTGCGCCAACCCGACCCTTCAATACGCCAGGCCATACGCAGGCCGCTCTCAAGCTACGCCAGACGGATTGAAAAAGTAATAGAAGAGGGCCACAAAACCGGCGACTTTCGCGCCTCGCTAGGGGCACGAGCCATGCGCAGGCTTATCTTTGGCGGCATGGACGAGACGGTAAGCGCCTGGTGTTTCAGGGGTGAAAAAGATTCACTCGCCGACAAGGCGGGGCCCCTATTGGATGCAATTTTACATGGGTTGGCGGCAAAGTAGCGCCACCCTATCGACGACGTAACGTCAGGGAGAAAATCATGAGGCCTATTCGCAAAGTCGCAGTGTTGGGCGCGGGGGTCATGGGCAGCGGTATCGCAGCCCATCTGGCCAACGCAGGCATCCCAACCCTGCTGTTGGACATCGTACCCAAAGAGCCCACCGAGGATGAAGCAAAAGCCGGGCTCACCATCGACTCGCCAGAGGTGCGAAATCGCTTTGCCACAAACGGCCTCAAGGCTGCCCAGAAAGCCAAACCGGCAGCGTTCTCCCATAAGAGCCACGCCAAGTGGGTAGAGGTGGGAAACTTCGAGGACGACCTGCAAAAGCTCTCCGACGTCGACTGGGTAATAGAGGTCATCGTCGAGCGGCTGGACATCAAGCTGTCGCTCTTTGAAAAGATCGCTCCCTTTCTTCAGGAGCACGCGCTTTTGACAAGCAACACCTCGGGGCTAAGCATCGAGGCGATGAACGACGGGCTGCCCGAGACGCTGCGTCCCCGCTTTTTCGGCACCCACTTTTTCAACCCCCCGCGCTACATGCACCTTCTGGAGATGATCCCCACGCGTGACACCGACATGGCGCTGGCGCAGGGGTTGGCCGACTTCGCGCAAAACCGCCTCGGCAAGGGTATCGTCTGGACAAAAGACACCCCCAACTTCGTGGGCAACCGCGTCGGCGTCTACGGCATGGCCTACATCTTAAAAGCGATGGAAAAGCACGGCCTCACCATCGAAGAGGTGGACGCGCTCACCGGCAAACCGATGGGCCGCCCCAAATCGGCGACCTTTCGCACCGCCGACATGGTGGGACTCGACATCTTCACCCACGTCACCGAGACCCAGCGCCTGGGCACAACCGACGATGCTGAAAAAGAGATCTGCACCCTGCCCGGCTGGATGACCGACATGGTCAAGGGCGGACTGCTCGGCCAAAAGGTCGGCGCGGGCTTCTACAAGAGAGTCAAGGAGAACGGGAAAACCGAGACCCTGACCTTCGACCCCTCCACCGGGGAGTACCGCCCCAAGGTAAAAGGTCGCTTCCCCGTATTGGAAGAGGTCAAAGAGGTGGCCGAGCCGGGCAAACGTCTGGCCGCCATCACCAAAGCCAAGGGTAAAGAGGGCGCGTTCGCCTGGGACGTCACTTCGGCGAGCTTTCTTTTTGCCGCCCACCGCGTAGGAGAGATCTGCGACGACATCGTCTCGATCGATCGCGCCATGCGCTGGGGTTTTGGCTGGGAAGTCGGCCCCTTCGAAATGTGGGATCAGATGGGCGTTGTCAAATCGGTCGCACGGATGAAGAGCGACGGCTTGGACGTTCCCGACGCAGTAACGGCGCTGGCCGCCTCCGACACCCCCTCGTTCTACCTCCAGCAGGGCGACAAGACCCTTATCTGGGACTTCGCCACCAAAGCGCACGTCGAGCTGCCCGCCCGCCCAGGAATCACGGTGCTGGCCGATCTCAAACGCTCCGGCAAGGTTCTCTTTCAAAACGCCGAAGCCTCGCTGATAGACCTTGGCGACGGCGTGGCGTGTCTGGAGTTCCACTCCAAGATGAACGCCCTTGGCGGCGGCATCCTGTCGGCCATCAACAAGACCGTCGCAGATGCCGGCATCTCTTTCGATGCGCTGGTCATCGGCAACCAGGGCGAGAACTTCTCCGTCGGCGCGAACCTGATGCTGATGCTCTTCGAAGCGCTGGAGGGCAACTGGTTCGAGCTGGACATGATGGTGCGCGCCTTCCAAAAATCACTTGTCTCCATCAAATACTCGCCCGTCCCCGTGGTGGCTGCCCCCTTCGGCAAAGTCCTGGGAGGCGGAGCCGAAGTCTGCCTGCATTCGCACCGCATACAGGCCAGCCTTGAGAGCTACATTGGGCTCGTAGAAGTAGGCGTGGGGCTCATCCCCGGCGGCGGCGGCACCAAAGAGATGCTCTTTCGCCAGATGGAGAACTGCCCCAGCAACACCGCCGACCCCCTGCCCTTTGTCCAAAAGGCGTTCGAGACGATCGGCATGGCAAAGGTCAGCCTGTCGGCCTACGAAGCCTTCGATCTGGGCTTTCTCAGACGCGGCGACCGGGTGAGCATGAACGCAGAGCGGCTGATAAACGACGCCAAGCTCGCCGCGCTGGATCTGCTGGAGACCGGCTGGACTCCGCTCAAGCGCCCCCAGACGGTGCGCGTGATGGGCACCGACGGCATCGCCACCATCAAGATGATGCTCCACAACATGCGTCAGGGTAACTACATCAGCGACCACGACATGCTCGTCTCCGAGAAGCTGGGCTCCATCCTCTGCGGGGGCGAGATCGACCCCGGCACCATAGTGGACGAGGATTATCTGCTCGACCTTGAGCGCCGCGCTTTCATAGAGCTTTGCTCCAACCGCAAGACGCTGGAGCGCATCAGACACACGCTGAAAACCGGCAAACCTTTGCGTAACTAAAAAATTACCCGATAGGAGGGTTTGTACGATGAAAGAGGCAGTAATAGTTTCCAGCGTCCGCACAGCCATTGGGAGAGCTAAAAAAGGCTCCCTGGCTCTGGCACGCCCAGAAAACATGGCGGCTACCGCCATCCGAGAAGCAATGAAACGCGCACCCGGCCTCGATGGGGCCGAGGTAGACGACGTGATAATGGGGTGCTCGTTCCCCGAAGCCGAGCAGGGGCTAAACGTCGCCCGTGCTTGCGCGCTCCTGGCAGGGCTGCCCGACACAGTGGCAGGCATGAC
>CAXMSR010000010.1:0-13427 GCA_964195725.1 uncultured Kiloniellaceae bacterium
TCAAAAATTCGGGCGCTCCCATGTCGCAAAAGCCGCAGACGGCAAAGCGCGCCTCGCCATCAAGGAGCAGCGCCACCCCTTCGGCCAGCGCCTTTAGCCTGCTGCCCTTTTGCGCCTCGCCGCTCACCACAAAGGTGGGCCCCGTAAGGCCAAAGCGCAGCGCAGCCTCGCCCACAAAGCAGTTGGGCAGGGTATAGGCGAAGAGGTTGGGGCTCGCCAAAGTGCCACCCTCGTCAAGCGCCGTCTCAAAATAGCTCCCGTCGGTGGCGAGGCAACCAAAGCCTGTGGCCGCCACAAGCGCGCCCTTGCGCTTTGCGTCCCATCGGTCCAGCCCGGCGTCGCCAAGTGCCAACGCCACCGCAGCCAGCCCCAGCTTCGAGTAGTCGTCGAGCCTCCCCGAGCGGCCTTCGGTGGTGGTAAAATAGTCTTTCAGGCGCACCGCTGCCGGTGTGCCGCCGACAAAAGCTGGCGAAGCGTCGTCGCCCGCCCGGCCCGGCCCACTACTTCCCACCCAGCCAAGCCCCGTCACCGATACCCTCATTTTGCCCTCTCCCCACACAGCGCGTTTTGCGTACTCTCCTGAGACAGCGCACCTTGCGCGCTCCAAAAGCAGCGCGCCGTTAACGCCGCCAAAGCCGGAGTTGGTGGTGAGTATCTTTGGCCTCTCCAACTCGCGCTCCCCGGTCGTCACCCACCCAAGGCCGCGCTCTTCAGGATCAGTAAGCCCGACGGTGGCGGGTACGACGCGCTCCTCCAACATCTTGAGCGAGAGCGCCGCTTCTATCGCCCCGGCAGCCCCCATCGTGTGACCCAGCGCGCCCTTCACTCCCAAGAGCGGCGGCGGGTTGTCTTCTTTGCCGCCAAACACCTCGCCAAAAGCGGTCAGCTCCATCGCGTCGTTGTAGACGGTGCCGGTGCCGTGGGCAAAGAGCGCGCCCACCTCCTGCGGCGCGCACTGCGCCCTTTCGAGTGCCGCGCGTGTCGCCGCGATCAACCCGGAACCGTCCCGCGCCGGGGCGGTGACGTGGGTGGCGTCGTTGGCGATCCCCCAGCCGGAGAGCTGCGCCAGCGAACGCCGCCCCTCGCGTCGGGCGCGAGCCCCGCCCATCACCAGCAGCGCAGCTGCGCCATCGCCCAGGGTCAGCCCCGTCCGCCCCAGGTCAAAGGGGGTCGCAGGTGCGGGCGAGAGCGCTCTCAAGGCGCTAAAGCCGGAGAAGACAAACTCGGTTATCACATCAAAACCCACCACCAGCGCAACCTCGGCGCGCCCCGCAGCTATCGCACCACCGGCGCGCGCCAGCGCCACGGTTGACGAGGCGCAGGCAGCGGAGACGTTGACCCCGCCGTCGGTCAGCCCCAGCCGTTTTTGCAGATAGGCGAGCCAATGGGAGAAGAGCAGCTCTTCCTCGCTGGCCGCCGCGCCCCGAAGCTTTTTTTCTAAAACGTCAATGCCCGCCTTTGTGGTCGCAGTAAAGAGCAGGGCGTCGGCGGGGAGGTAAAAATCGCCGTCGATCTTCGCCAAGAGCGGCGCGAGGAGCGCAGTCACAAGCGACGTTCCCTCTGCCCGTGTCCGGTCGACATCTGCGGCATCTGCGGCAGCCTGGTCAACCCAACCACAGTGAGCGGCGTAGTCGCTGATATAGCCCCCGGTGTCAAAGCGCTCAACCCTGCCGATGCCGCAGCGCCCTGCGCGTAACGCCAGCCAGCTCTCATCTAAGCTGTCGCCCAGCGCGGTGACGGCCTCGGCGGCCACTATGTGAACGGTGTCTCTCACTCTGTATCCGTAGCCTTGGGCTGAAACCCCGTCGTCAGGTGATCGAGCCCGCCTGCGCGCCAACGCTCGCGCAGCGCGAGGTGGCAGGGCGGCGGGCCAAGAAATAGCTCGCCCTCACGGTCCAGCATCAGCTGGATGGAGTAGCCGGTGGTCACGACCTCTTCCTCTTCGTTTCGCAGAACGAACTCCATATTTATCCGCGCCGCCTCGGTCCAGCGCATGATCGCCTCGATGGAGAACCGCTCCCCGTAGCGGAGCGGCTTTATGTAGTCTACCTGGAGCTTTTTGATGGGCGTCAGCACGCCGTTGTCGTAATAGTCCAGATAGCCCAGCCCCACGCTGTCGCCCAGGGCTACGCGCGCGTCTTCAAAGTAGCTGGCGTAGCGGCCATGCCAGACGATGTTCATGGCGTCCACTTCCTCGAAGCGCACCGTTCGCTGCACCACCGCCCTGAGGGGGGCGGGGGCGTCGGGTTCGGTCTTGAAATACGGTTTAGCCATCGTTTTTTCCAGCCCCGCTCTCTCCAGGTCCGCTCTCCGCAATGACCGCCCTGAACCGCAGCTTGGCAACCGGCTGGCCGCCGCTCTCCAGCCGCGCATCGAAGCTCTCGCCATCGGGCCGGGCGGTAAGCTCGACGGTGAAGAGCTGCTCGGGGCCCAGCGGGTTCATGAACTTGGCATTCGACACCCCCTCCAGGCGATAGCGGACATTTTCAGCGCGCTCCAGGGTAAGGAGCGCTGCGCGCGACTGCACGACGGCAGGGCAAACCGGGTTGCCGGGAAAATGCCCCCGAAAGCCGGGAAAATCTACGGGCAGCCGGTAGGAGGCGGTTATCTTCCCGTCTTTTTCGGACGGCGCAACCACCGTCGCCTCCAGAAGAGCCTTCTCTATTTCGCTCATTGCATAAACCTCACAGAGTTGAGCCTGAGGCGCAGGGTCGCGCCCGTTTCGTCGTCGCTGTATTTCATCCGGGCGGGAAACGGCGCTGTCGCGGCGTCGCCGTGCCCGCTGTATCTGACGCGCCACACCCTCGCCGGGATTGCGAGTGCAGGCTTTTTCGCCACAAGCCTTCCATCGCCCGCGAGGGTGAACTCCACCTTGACGCCCGCGCCCTTTGCGCGCAGGAGATAGCGCTCGGGCAACTGTTCAACGCTGTCGCCGGGGCTCGGAAAGGGACCGAGAAAAATGCGCTGCGCCGCGCGCCCTACCGTTCCAGCAAAGTCGGGAAGCTTCAAGAGCCCCTCGACGAGAAAGTTTACCTCAACCTCCCCGGCACCACCCTCTCCTGCGCTCTCAATATCAAAAAGCGTCAAGCCGGTGTCGGTGAGCCCCACCATGCGCATGTGCGTCTCTAAAGTGTCCACCTCGACGACCCCCGCCAGGGGCAGCTCAAAACCACTGTAATAACTGTAGAGCGCCGAGAACCTGATGCGATACACCCCCGGCAGCACATTCCAGGCGTCGGTCGCCAAAGCCTCTCGCTCACCGGGTTCAAGCGTTCTGGTGGCGACCACCTCGTCTCCATTTAGCTCCGGCCAGCGGGCGCACCCCGAGAGGGGGAGAAGCAGCAGAGCGCAGAGCGCCAGCGAAACACAGGGCGCTCTAAACAGGGGAAAGCCCCTCACCTGCCACCTCTTCCGTCCAGCGCCGCCAGGGTGGGCGTGACCCAGAGCGCGGTCAGCATCGCCGCGCCCACCCCCACCAGCACAGTCACCCCTATAGAGTGCAGCGACGGGTGGGTCGCCAATACCAGCGAGCCCACCCCGGCCAGGGTGGTCAGCCCCGACACCAGCACCGCTCTTTCAGTATTCTCCGAAGGGGCAGTATTCTCCGAAGGGGCGGTATTGTCCGCTTCCGGATCTTTTGGCCGCTGGCGGAGCGCCATGAATATTCCGTAGTCCACCCCCAGCCCCACCGTCAGGATCGAGGCGACGATGTTAAAAAGATTAAACTCCCACCCCATGAGCCCCGCCACCCCGAAGAGGCTGATCAAGCCGGCAGCCACCGGCGCGAGGGCGGCAACCACCAGCGCCGGGCGGCGCAAGAGAAAAGCAGCGATCACTGCCACCGCCGCCAGCGCCAACGCGATGAAGCGGATAAAGTCCGCCTTGATCGATTCGCCCAGCAGCCGGGAGAGATTGCGCGGCGAGACCACCGTCACCCCCTCCACCACGCCATTTAGCGCCTCGGAGAGTCCTCCGTCGTCGGGAGCCAGCACCAGCGTCGCCGAGCCGTTCATTCCATCGGCTCCACCGGCCCCCCCGGCTCCACCAGCTCCACCGGCTCCCCCGCCACCTTCAACCAGGAGGGCGTCGACCACCTCGCCCAGCCCCGCGTTTCGCAGCGTCGCCACCCTTATGGGCGGCGGCTTTATGTCCAGCGAGGCGAAGAAGGGCTCAAACGCTCCGGGGGTAAACCCCCGCTCCCTGGCCGAGTCTTCAATGTTTTTGCGTACGCGCTCGATCCGCTCGGGACTCCAGAATTTTTCCCACCGCGCCAGATTCTCTCTCTGAACCTTCAGCGGCGGCAGAAGCGGCACCAGGGTCACCGGCGAGATACCGGGAGCCGCCGCCGTCAACCTCTTCAGGGCCTCGTCGGCGCGAGCCAGCGCCTGGTCGGTGGTGTCGCCTGCGACCCAGGCGAACGCTCTGGAGCGTACATCCCCCCACCTTGTTTCCAGCTCTTTTTCGGCGGCGATAAGCTCCGGCGGCCTCATCCCCAGCTTCTTCAAATCCCCTCCAAAACGCACCCCCGTTCCCAGCCACGCGCCTGCCAGAAACCACAAACACCAGAGCACCAGCGCCGCCTTGCCAGCGCGGCCTCCGGCCGCAAGGGCCAACCTGGGCCCACCGGGCGCGCGCCCCCTGCCCGCCCCTATGAGGTGGGGCAAAATGAAGAGCGCGCCAAAAAGGCAGAGCGCGACACCGATGACGGCAAAGAGCGCGAGCTGGCGCTGCCCCGGCAGGCGCGAGGTAAAGAGGACGGCGAAGCCCGCAAGGGTCGTCAGCGCCGCGAAGATCACCGGGCGCGACACACTCCCCAGCGCCCTGCCCGTCGCCTCATTGCCCTTCGTCTTGCAGGCGTAGTAGACGTGCAGGCCGTAGTCCACCGAGATGCCCAGGAGCACACCCCCAAAACCCAGCGTTATTCCGCTGAGCCCACCGTGAACCCACGCCGTCAGCGCGGCGGCGATCGTCAGCCCCCCAAGCGGCAGCAGCCAGACCGCCAGCGCACCCACCCCCCTCAACCAGAGAAAAAAGAACGCCAGCACCCCAAGAGAGGAGGCGGTGAGTATCTTCGCCAGATCGCTCTTTATCGTCCTCGCGTTGGCCGACGAGTAGCGGTGCGCCCCAATGAGGTCGGCCCTGATCGAGGTAGCGCCCGCCCTCGGGTCGCCCAGCACCTGCCCTGCCGCCCTGTCGAACTCCTCTTCCAGAAGCGCCGCGCCCTCAGCATCGGTTATCGCTATCGGGGTACGGGCGAAGAGGAGCAGGCTTTTCCCGTCGGGGCCCACGAAGCGTCCGCTCTCAAAATCGCCGGAGCCGATGAGCTTCAGGTATTTCAATTTGGCACCACCCAGCGCCACCAGCCCAAGGGGGTCGCGCTGAAGGTAGGTTTTCATCGCCGAGCCGCCGGGAGATACGAGGGTGATGAAAGCGCGCTCCACCGCCTCGGCCACCTCTTGCGGCTCGGTGCGTTTCGAGAGCTCGGCCAGATCCTCTTCGGTGAACAGACGCGGCAGGCTGTCGAGCAGGTACCCCACCACGCGCTCGCCAAAGCCTTCCTGCGCCCCTTTTATTACGCTGGAAAAAAGAGCCGGATCAAGGGTGTCGGCCAACCGGTCGCCCGAGGCGATCAGCTCGTCAAGGCTCGCTTCATCGGAGTAGAGGTGGATCACCAGGGTAGAGGCGAAAGGGGCGCGCCGCAAAAGCTCGAACTGGGTCGCCGCCTCCCCCGAGCCGTCGGGTAAAAGCAGCGCCACATCCGAGTCGAACTTTAGCCCGGCGAGGGCAAACGCGCCCAGAACGATCGCAGCCAAGGTGGCCGCAAAGAGCTTTCGGCGGTGTGCGCCTAGGGTACGATAAGCGTTTTCAACGAAGTTTCCCATCGTCGGATCAGAACGCTTCTTCGGGCAGCGCCGCGTTCAAGCGCACGTTGCCGAAGATCATTTCAGTGTAGTCGCCGCCCTTTTCGCGCACCGTCACCCGCTCCACATGGGTCTCGTCGGCTGCAAAGAGGACTTCGATAACGTCAAGATAGCGGGAGAGGGCCGCAGCCAGGGGGGTCAACTTGAAAGAGGCCGGAGCGGCGCTCATGAGCTCTATGCGATAGCTCTTCTCCAGCCGCGAGAAATCCGCCGACGCCCAGGCGAGCAGCTGCTCGGCCACCGCGCTCAGGACGGGATCGCGCCGGACGCTGAACTCTTCCTCGCCCTCCTGTAGCTCGTGCCACCGCCTGCCCTTTGCGCCGGAGAGGATAAACCCTGTACGCACCGGCTCGGTCAGCTCCCAGCGCAGACGATCGGGGCGCTGGAAGATGAAGTGGCCTTTGGAGCTTACGATTTCGGAGAAGATGGAGAGGTGCTTGTTCTGTACAAAATCGGCCTGGATCGACTCGATGGCGGCGGCTTTTTCAATCAGCCGGGCGCGCGCAACATCGAGGGCTGCCGCGCTGCCCGTACCGGCATTACCGGCATTACCGGCAAACGGCCCCTCCTCAGCGAGGGCGCATTGGGTCAAGCCGCCGGGAAAGGCCAGCAGAAAGGTAGCCAGAAAAACCGCTACGATAAAGTTGGCGTGCATCTTTTTCATTTGCCTCTTTCGCTTGTTTTGGCAGGTGACGCCCAGACGCGGATCGAGCCCTCGGCGAGGAGCTCGTCACGCCTGTAGACGGCGGCGTCCGCGAGGTGAAAGCTGTCCAGCGTATCGGTTTCGCGCACCTCGGTACGCAGCACATCATTGATCCGTGCTTCGCCGTGAACCTTGAAGCTGCGCACCCCCACCAGAAACCCCTCGCCTTCGGTCTCATCATTCAAGAGCGACTCGTAACCCCTGGCGGCGGCGTAGCTCTGGGCCATCATCTCTAAAAGCGCCAGGGGATCGAGCGCGCCGTCGGCGTCGGCGAGTAGATGCGTCTGCCAGGGCCCCGCCTCCAGCTTGGCGAACCCCTCTTCAAAGTGGACGAGGCGGTCTACAAAGCGCATCGGCGCCCTGTGCGGTAGAAGTGCTGCGACGTCGAGGGGCAATCGGCTCACAATATTTCCTCCGCTGCGTTTTCCATCTGCGACAGCTCCTGCGACATCAGCGTGCGCACATGATTCATCAGTTCGCGGTGCCCAAGCTGGCCCTCAAAGTCGCCTGGGTACACCGGGGCCAACGCCTTTATCTTCACCCGCGCCGGCTTGAACCACCACCTGCCCGGCGACAACAAGGTGCCGGTGCCGCTGACGCACAACGGCACCACCGGCGCTCCGGCGGCTTTGGACAACCTGAAAGCCCCCGAATAGAAGCGCCCCAGGCTGCCATCGCCGCTGCGGTGGCCTTCGGGGTAGAAGAGCACATGGGAGCCGCTCTCCAAAATTTCGCAGGCGTGCCGCTCGGTCTCGCGGTGCGACAGGCTCTCTACGTCGAGGTACTCGGCCAGCTCCATCACCGGCCTGAACCAGAACATTCGGAAGGGCCAGGAGCGCACGGCGAAGGCGATGTCGAAGATGGGCAGCCCGCCCATGAAGTAGGTGTCAAAAAAGGACTGGTGGTTCACCACCATCACCGAGGGCGTTCGGGCCAGCTCGGGGGTGAAGCCCTCGCGTGAAAAGCGCACGAAGGGGCGCACGCTCCAGAGCCACACCCTGCCGTACACCCACACCAGCAGCCGCGCACACTTGCCCCACCGCCAGCCGGTCAACGCTTTTGTCAGGAGGAGCATGGGCCAGCAGACAACGACAGAGATAAACGTCAGGGCGACCAGAAGCGGGTAGCAGACGAGGTTCATCAGCACGATGAGTGCAGCGCGTACAAGTAGCCCCTGTGAGGAGCTTGTGCCCATCAGCCCTCCGTTTCTATCTGCCGCTTTTTATCGATGACGAATTTATGTATGTCGCCCAGGGTGCGGATCTCTCTCAGGGCGGGGTCTTCTCTTATCTTGAAGGAAAAAGTGCTCTCCAGAACTATCACCATGTCCACCACGTCGAGGCTGTCGAGCCCCAGCTTGTCGAATAAAGTGGCTTCCGGCGTCATGTCGGAGGGCTCCAACTCGAACTCCTCGCAGAGCGCGTTGTCTATCGTCTCAATCACCTGCTCGTCGGTCATTACTCGTATCTCCTTAAAACCATTGAGGAGTTTACTCCTCCCATGGCGAAACTGTTTTTGACTGCGATCTTCACCTGCCCGGTGCGCACTTCGCGCACATGGTCTACTCCCGCGCAGGCCGGGTCTACCTCGTCGAGGTTGCGGGTGGGGTACACCACACCCCGGCGCATCATCTCCACCGTGGCGATAAGCTCCAGCGCCCCCGCCGCCGCCATGGTGTGGCCGATGTGCCCCTTTAGCGAACTTACCATTATATCGGCTCCGAAGACCTTTGCGATAGCCTGCGCTTCAGCGGCGTCCCCCTGTAGCGTGCCGGTGGCGTGGGCGTTAACGTAGTCTACCTCGGCCGGGGCCACCTTCGCCTGCTCCAGCGCCTCGCTTATGCAGCGCGCGATGGCGTCGGAGTCGGGGTTGGCGAGGTTCGAGGGGTCGCCCAGGGTGGCAAACCCCGCCACCTCGGCGAGGATCGTGGCCCCGCGCGCCCGGGCCGCTTCCAGCTCTTCAACTACCAATATCCCCGCGCCCTCGCCGCACACCACCCCGTCGCGTGCCGTGTCGAAGGGGCGCGACGCGAGCTCGGGCCGATCGTTGTGGGCCACGGCGGCGGCGTTGATTATGTCGAAGGTGGCGGTGGTCATGACGTGGTGTTCGTCGGCCCCGCCCGCGACCATCCTATCCTGCATGCCGTAGCGGATGAACTCGGTGGCGAGCCCCACCGCCTGACAGCCGGTGGCGCAGGCGGCGGTGGGGGCGATGGTGCGCCCGGTGATGCCCAAGAGCTGGGCGACATTGGCCGCCGGGCTGTGCCCCATTATCTGAAAAAAGCGGGTGGCCTTTATCTTCTCAAGGCTGTGGTTTACCAGATACTCGTTAAAGAGCGCCTCAAGGGCGTCGGGGCTGGCCATGATCGAGCCGATGCACACGCCGGTGCGTCCATCGCCGGCTGCCTCTTGCGTCAAGCCGGAAGAGTCCCACGCCTCACGCGCCGCCAGAGCGGCAAAGACGCCGAGCTTCGACATCGCCCTGCGGTGTTTTCGCGCTATCACGCGCGCGTCTACCTCGGGCACCACCGATTTTAGCCGTGAGCGGAGCCCCGAGAGCTCGCCGAGCTCTTCTGCGCGCTCGACTGTGGAGCGCCCGGAGGCTAATCCGGCAACCAGCGTCTCGACCCCTTCACCGTAGGGCGACACCGCTCCCATGGCGGTTATCACTACTCGTCTGTCCAAAATATCCTCACAGCCCCGTCCGTTGACAGGGGCAAAAAAAATTCACTGGTACGGCCTCGGGGCGACGACGCTAATCGATCTTGCGCAGCTCGTCGAGCAGTGTCGCTGCGCCCACCAGATGGCCCACCGTGAGGTAGGCGCTGACGATCGCTCTCACCAGCCCGGGCAGCGCCGTGGCTTGCCCGGTCAGCAGCAGCCCCCGCACCCTCGTGGGAGGCATCGGGTTGTACTGGCCAAGGCGGTGCTTTACCCCGTAGACCCCTCCGGTGGCGGAGCCGGTGTAGTCTCTGAAGGTCAGAGGCGTGGCTACCTGCACCCGGCGTATCGACGCCACCATGCAAGGGTACGATTTTTCCAAGCGCCGGATCAACCCCTCACCGATGCTCTTTTTAAAGTCTGCATACTCTTTTGGTCGATCACCTCTGCACGAAGCGGCCCACTTCTCAAAATTTTCGGGCCGCGCCTTTCTGAGGAGGAGAAAGCCGCCGATGGTTTTGGGGTCATCCTTCTTGTAGGCAGGGGTCAGATAGATTGTGCCGTGTTCCGGGTCAAACCCCGCTTCCCGCTCTCTTTTTTCCGGCAACAGATAGATGTTGCCGCCCCGAAGTGTGGGGGCCGGAGCCTCGCAGGAGACGGCCAGCATAACCGCCGACTCCGACTCTTCGAGCCCCGCCAGCCGTTTTCGGTAGACCGGCCTGAAGGGGCCGTCGGGGGTGAGGCGCATCATCTCTTTGGGGTGGCCCGAGAAGATGACGGTGTCGCTCCCGATCACCTCGCCGTCGGACAACCTGACCCCGCGCGCGCACCCGTCGGAGGTGAGAAGAACCTCTTCGACTGCCCTGCCGCAGAGAAGCTCTACCCCGCTGGTGGCCAGCGCGTTGGCCAGGGCGTCGGCCACCGCCAGTCCGCCGCCCTCGATACCCCACGCCGATTCATAGAGCCCCCCCACCACCGCCGCGTGAACTCCGAAGGGCGCCTGGTCGGGCGTGGTGCCGTAGAGGTTGGCGTGTACCGCCAGAAGCTCGCCCAGCTCGGGGCCGATCTGGTGGCGCTGGAAAAAACCTTCCAGGCTCTCGTCGCCCCAGGGGCCGAAGGGGGATTGCTCTTCCGGGCGCACGCCATTCGGGTTCAAGTGGGGCACGCCGCTAAAGACCGCTCTCACCGCCGCGAGGTAGGCGGCGACACCTTCACGCTCGGCGGGGAAGCGTTCGCATAGCTTCTCTTCAAGCTCCGCGTAGTCGCTGGCGAAGGCGAAGGGGGCTCCATCCTGAGAGTTCGGGCGCTCCACCAGGTCAAAGCAGTGCCGGTCCAGCTGGCGGCCCTTTATCTGCGACGCTAATCCCAGATGGGTCAGAAGCCGGGTGAGCGAACCCTTGGGGCCCAGCCCGCCTACATAGTGGACGCCGGTGTCTATGTGGAGCCCGTCGAAATGGTAGCCGCGCATAAGCGGCGCGCTCTTCCGGGTCTTTTCAATCAGGGTTACTTCATAGCCGTATTGTGCCAAAAGCAGGGCAGCCGTAGTCCCCGACACCCCTGAGCCTACGACGATGCAGGTTTTTTTCAAGAGCCGAACCTCAGGAGCAGGGACGAGTTGGTGCCGCCAAAGCCCGCCGAGTTCAAAAGCGCCAGCTCGGGCGGGCGGTGTAGCGTCTCGGTTATCACGTTCAGGTGCCGGGTGTCGTCGTCGGGGGTCTGAAAATTTATGTTGGGGGCGACAAATCCATCGCGCGCCATGAGCGTGCTGTAGACCACCTGGGAGGCCCCCGCCATCCAGAGCTCGTGGCCGGTCATCGCTTTGAGCGAGGATACCGGGACGGTGTTTTCGCCGAAGACCGCGCGGATGTTTCGCGCCTCGGCCCTGTCGCCTGCGGGGGTAGAGGTGGCGTGGGCGCAGAGATAGTCTATGTCGGCAGGTTTGAACGCCGCGTTTTCAAGGGCCATCGTCATGGCGTCGGCGATGCCGGTGTCGGAGGGCACCGAGATGTGGCCGCCATCAGAGGAAAAACCATACCCCACGACCTCGCCGAGGATTGTTGCGCCGCGCGCTTTAGCCGACTCCAGCTCTTCTAGCACCACCGCCGCAGCGCCGCCGCTGGGCACCAGCCCGTCGCGAGAGGCGTCGAAGGGGCGCGAGGCTTCGGTCGGCGTGTCTACCCGGCTGGCAAAAGCGCGAAGGCCGTCAAAGCTCGCCATCGATTCGGGATTTATCTCTTGCGCCCCGCCGCAGATCACGCGCCGCTGTTTTCCCAGGGCGATAAGATCACTCCCCTGCCCCACGGCGTGGCCTCCGCTGGAGCAGGCGCTCGACAGCGTCCAGCACGCGCCGCGAGTAGCAAAAAGGGCGTTGAGGTTCATTGAGATATTGGAGGTCATCGAGCGAAAGACGAGGCCGCTGCCCAAAAGTGCGGTGTCGCGGGTTGCGCGCAGCTTGTCGATCTGTTCGACTGCGGCGAGGGAGCTCGAATCGTTACCGAAGATTATCCCGGTCTGCCTGTCGCCCTTTAGCTCTTCAAGGTCGATCCCCGCCACGGCGAGGGCGTCGGCTGCCGCCTGATAGGCCCAAATGCAGTACTCCGGCATCGTCTTTCGGGCTTTGCGCGTCAGTACCCCGGAGACGTCGAAACCATCGATCATGCCCGTAAGCGTGCTGCGAAACCCCAGCGCTCTTCGCGCTTCGTCCACGACGACGCCGGAGCGCCCCTCGCGAAGCGCGCTGCTTATCGTATCGAGGTCGAGCCCCAGGCAGGAGACCGCGCCTATTCCGGTTATGGCTACTCTGTACACTTATCGTCACCTACATGTAGACGCCGCCGTTGACGGAGATGACCTGCCCGGTGATGTAACCCGCGCGCGGCCCGCAGAGAAACGAGACCGCTCCCGCTACCTCTTCGGACTTGCCAAACCGCCCCAGCGGAATCATGGGGAGCACCCGGTCAACGGGGACTTCGCTTGTCATCTCGGTTTCGATGAAACCGGGGGAGACCGCGTTTACCAGAATGTTGCGTTTGCCAACCTCGGAGGCCAGCGCCTTGGTGGCGCCGATGAGCCCGGCCTTGGCGGCGCTGTAGTTTACCTGTCCGGCCATGCCGCCCTCGCCAGAGGTGGAGACGATGTTGACGATGCGCCCCTTGCGCTTTCGCAGCATCTTCGTCACCACCAGCCTGGTGGTCCAGAAAAAGCCGTCCAGATGTACCCCCAGCACATCCTTCCACTCTTCGCGGCTCATCATCGCCATCAGGGTGTCGCGGGTAAATCCGGCGTTGTTGACAAGGGCAAAGGGGGTCGCTTCGTCCAGAAGCGCAGTGAGCGCCGCTTGCGTTGCGCCCTCGTCCGCCACGTCGTATTTTACCGGGGTACACGCAGCACCGGTGTTGCGCACCTGCGCGGCCACGCGCTCGGCACCCTCGTCGTCGCTACGGTAGTTCAACCAGATATCAAACCCCTCGCGGGCCAGCTCCACCGCGATGGCGGCCCCTATGCCCTTGCTGGCGCCGGTGACGAGGGCGATCTTTTTTTCCGACATTTGTTCCCACCTCCACGCTATTAAATCGAGCCGCTAACAGTACCACGATTCAGCTCTTCAAAACCAGAACCACCGCCAAACTGGACAGCGGCCAACGCCTGATGGACAATGGGCAAATTCCACCTTAATCCACCACCTCCGGAGCGTGCAGTGAGCGAGCTTCTGCGACAAAAAAGAGACGCCTTTGAGCGGGCCACGCTTGAACGGGCGATCCTTGAAGCAAAGGCCGAGCTTACCCACGCGGGGCTGGGTAAGCTGGCCGAGCGCGTAGCAGCGCTATCGACGCGGCTGGGCTCGGCCAAGGTGCGCATCACCACGGTAGGCGCGGTAAAATCAGGGAAATCCACCCTGGTCAACGCGCTCCTGGGCGAAGACGTGCTGCCGCGCGGCTCGGGCATCCTCACCGCCCTTGTCACCCGCGTAGTGACGGGGAGCGCGCCGGGCGCAAAGGCCGTTTTCAAAAACGAGCAGGAACTCAGCCTCGCCCTGACGCGACACCTAGAAGGGTTGGGGGCGGCGCGAGCTCCCACAAATCCGGGCGCTAAGCACCCAGGCGACGCCAAGCCTTGGCAACTGACCGACGAGGATGATCGCGC
>CAXMSR010000010.1:13437-13672 GCA_964195725.1 uncultured Kiloniellaceae bacterium
GGCTGGAGCACATCGTGGGTCGGTGCTGGCACTTCTGGACGGCTATGATCGCGTCCCCTGGCGCGAGGGGACGGTGGAGGGCGAGCTAGCCGAGCTGGTGGGGTACGCGTCCAACGAGGAGGCCGCAATCTTCGTGCGCGAGCTGACCCTGACGGTGCCCGCCATCGATGTCCCTTCCGGGCTGGTGCTGATGGACTGCCAGGGCTCGGATGCCTGGAACGCCGCGCACCACGCG
>CAXMSR010000011.1:0-13314 GCA_964195725.1 uncultured Kiloniellaceae bacterium
CTCCGCAAAGGGGGCGGGCCGTGCTTTTAACAGTCCCTGAAAGAGACCCAAGACTTTCGCCAAAACTGCCTGCCGAAAGCCCCCTGCGGCAATAAGGAGTATACTTAGCTATAAGGTGACCGTTCTGGTCATGAAGGAGCGGCCTATGGCTACGACACGAAGATGGCGCTGTCTGGTTTGTGGTTTTGTCGCCAAGGGCGACGAGGCACCGAAGTCGTGCCCTGCTTGCGGTGCGGAGGCCGAGCAGTTTGTGCGTAGCGACCTTTTGGCGCTGGGCTTTGCCAGAGACCTCTTCAAGACTTTTGATCCCCATCCCGTTTCAGTGCATTTTTCCACCGGCCTCATACCCGTCTCGGCGGTTCTCCTCTTCCTCTGGTATATGACCGGCGACACCTCTTATGAGATCACCTCGTTTTACATTCTCTGCATCGCCGTCATTTCGCTGCCGGTGTCTGCCGTCACGGGGTTTTTGGATTGGCGAGGGCGTTATGGTGGCCGAAAGCTCCCCGTCTTCAAGGTGAAGCTGGCGCTCTCTATTATTCTGATGCTTATTGGTTTTATCGCCGTGGCGCTCCGGTATTCGGCGGGTGCGCCGACTGCGCTCTATTCACTTTTAGTGGGGGCGATGTTTGGGCTGGTGCTGCTGCTGGGGCACTTGGGGGCGAAGCTGGTTTTTTACTGGAAGAAGGAGCTCAAATAGGGCTGTAGATTTAGATGTTAACTGATTTTTGACCCAGTATATATAAGGAGGCCAACCCTTACTTTTAGCATTGATACCCTAAAACGCTGCCCCGAAACTCTGCCCTGGGGTCTGTGGTCTGTAATGCAAACCACGCCTCTGCCTTTCTACCACCCCGTAATGCTCCATTCCCCTACAGCTCTGTTTGCTCAGAAGTGGTAGACAAGCCGCGCCATTAGCTCTAGGGAGGCCAGGAGCGGGGAGGGTTTGTCTTCGTTTAGTTCGTTCTCTTCGCCAACGCGCTCCAGGTAGCTCTGGGGCAGGCTCCCCGAGACGCCTGCCGACAGCGCGTAGCGCCAGCCCCGGTCTCTTTTGCGGGTGTCTTTCGGCGGGTTGATCTCTGACGGGGTGAAGATGCGACCGCCGCCGGCGACGCCGAGAAAGAGGAGGGTGGAGGCGTTTTCGCCGAGAGGTTCTAAGGCTGTTGGATCGTAAAGGGCTGCCGGGACGCTCTCCTCCGGCACCGACCATGCGAAGAGGGCAAACCAGTCGTTGGTGGCGGGCATCAGTAGCGCGCCTTGACTGTAGCCGCATCCGCTGGTCGCGTAGAAGAGCGCCCCCGCAGTTGGAGCCGGGCCGTTGTCGAGCTGAGGGAGCAGGAGGTCTCCCCGGCTCGCGGTCGGGCCCGTTATTAATTGGTATGAATAGCAGGGCTGAGTGGATAGCTGCTTGAAGGGCTGGGGGGTGAAGCGGTTGTTGTCGGAATAGCTGGCAGCCGTTTGGGCGCATACCAGCACTAGCACCGCACAGAGCGCGGCAAGGACGTTGGCTGAAGCTCTCATGACTCTGGCCTCCTTGTCTCACCGTTACCGGACTTGCGCTCCGGTCGGCGACACTAGGCGCAGCACTGCTCCCTTCGAGGTTTTTGACGTCGGGCTAGCGGCCTTTCGCCAATACCGACAACGCTCGCTGAGTAGTGTCACGCCCGTGGGGCTGCAGTTACCGCAGCCAAAGGGGATGATTCAAGATAGCAGCAAGTTCGGGCAAAAGTCAAATTTGCACTGTTATGGCGGTGAAAATTTGCCGACGCCAAGAAGGGGAGGGCTCTCTGTTTTTAGCCCTTGCGGGTTGCAGAGCTTGCCCCGCAAGGGTTCGTTGGTGTCAGACGAAGCTGGTTGCCCAGCCGCTTTAGCAGGGTATTTATGGAGAGACCGGGGTGGGCGTCGCTGCTTGGCAAATGTGCTGTGCAGGTGGTTTTAAGGGATGGATTGCGCGCCAGCCTTTAGCGCTGCTCAAGCGCCAAGCGTATGCCCAGGGCGATTAGAAGCGTGCCGCTGGTTGCTTCTAGCCACCAGCTAAGGCGGCTACCGGTGAACATGCCTTTCATCTTCCCAAGAAAGATGGTCAGCAGCGAGAGCCAGACTATTCCCATGACGAAGTGGATGCCCGCAAGCAGGATGGACTTTGCAAATACCGGATCGCCCGGATTGATAAACTGGGGCAGAAAGGCCAGGTAGAAGATGGCGGCCTTGGGGTTAAGTATGTTGTTCAGAAGGCCTTCGGCGAAGATTTTCCAGGCGGGCGCGTCTCCGGCCCCACGCATCGCCACCTGGGGAGCCGGGGGGGTGTTGTATGAACGCCATAACTTCCAAAGGGAAATCGCCCCCAGAAAGATCAGGTAGAACGCCCCCACGAGCTTGAGCGTTTCAAAGGCGGTAGCTGATTTGACCAGAATGGCAGAGAGCCCCGCAGCAGAGAGGATCGCGTGGAAAAAGAGGCCGCAACAGATGCCCACAGTGGTGATTATACCGGCGCGCTGGCCTCGCCCGATGACGCTGCGTATGACCAGAAGTGTGTCGGCCCCCGGAGTCAGGGTCAGAATGGTGGCAAAGCCGATAAAAAGCATCATTTTCGAGTCGAGCATCTTTATTTCACCTTAACGTGAACTTGGATAGTTGTGCGGGAAGTATCAATATGAAGTATTAATATATAATGAAGTATCAATATATAGGCGATCTGATGGTTCGTATAGCTAAAGGGGCGCAGCCGTTTTTACCAGGAGACGGAGCCGATTGGCCCTTTACAGCGGCATGAAGGCGGCGTGTTTGGATTTCATTCCCTTTGGCGAGCGGTTCAGGAGCGGTTTTAGCACCGGGTCTTTTCGCGCTTCGCGCAGCATCCTTCGCAAGGTTCGCCGGTCTACGGTGCCCTTGCCCGAGTGGCCCAGATAGAGGGCGAGGTCGTTTTCGCAGTCGAGCGGCGTGAGTTTTTCCAGGCCGAAGTTTTCGGGGGCTTTCGCCAGTAAACCTTCGCGGGGCAGGTTCATCAGCGACATGTTGAGGCAGGTGAAGTGGTCGGCGCGCTCGCGTATCCACTCCAGCGTCGCGTGCGCTTCGGCCTCGGTTTCAGTGGGAGTGCCGAAGAGAAAATAGCCGTAGATGCGGATACCCGCATCCGAGGCGGCCCGCACCACCCGGTCGGCCAGCTTGATGTCGATCCCCTTGTGCATCAGCCTGTTTAGCCTTGGCGTGGCCGATTCGATCCCCAACTGCAACATGGCGCACCCCCCAGCCGCCAGCTCGTCCATGAACCCCGGCTTTGCCATTGCCTGTTCCAGGCGCGCAAAACCGTACCAGTTTATCTGCTGCCCCTTTAGCTCGCCCGCGATCTTTCTAAGGTGCGAGGGCGAGACGGCGTTGTCGGTGAAGTGGACGTTGGATACCCCATGGGCGTCGCGCACCCCTATCAGCGTCCGGGCCAGCTCACTTGCGGAGGAGGGGACGTAGTTTCGCGGCTTGCCCTCTTCGGTGGCTTCGGGGCAAAAAGCGCAGCGCCCCCAGTAGCAGCCGCGCGAGGCGGTGACGGGGATGATGCCCCCCGGCGCGAGGTACTGCTCCCACGGCGGGGTGTGGGCGTCGGGGGCAAAACACACCGTAGAGTCGCGCCATGCCGTTGCTGCTCGCCAGATTCCGGCCTTGGGTGCCAACACGCCCGGCAGGTCGGGAACCTTGCCGGAGAGGGCTGCCTCTTCCACCACCTCTTCTCCGGGGCCGGTGACAAGCGCGTCCCAGACCCCGAAGAGCGGCGAAGCTGCCTCGATCTTGCCCGTCCACGAGCCTATCAGCCCGCCCCCCAAGAGCAGCAGTCCGTCAAAACCGGCTTCTCGCAGCAGCCCCGCTATCGCATGGGCGAAGAGCGCCTGGGAGAGGTAGCTGGCCGACACCGCCACCACTCTTGGCGAAGCCGACAGTATCTCTTCCACCGCCAGCTTTAGCGCCCCCGCGCCCACGCCGGGCAGGCGCGCAGGGTCATTTGCGGCCTCGGCCAAGTCCTCTGAGCACAGCCCCGAAAGGTCGGGGTGGGTAAAGTCCGAAGGGGTAAAGCGCCCCCCGTAGACTTTGCCGAGCGCGCGAAATCCCTGATAGAGGTTGGCTATAGCCGCGCGGTAGGGGACGGTTTTTTCATAGGTCTTTGGGTTCGAGAGCGCTTTAAACGCCAGCGCGCCGCGCCGCCAGCCCAGCCGGGTGCGGTTATCGTCACCGGCTGATTCTTCTGCCAGGAGGGGCGTCAGGGGGGGCAGCGGCGCTTGGGGCAGCGGCGCTTGGGGCAGCGGCAGCGAAAAGAGCGCCTGCTGATAGCGCAGGTTGGCGTCCACCACTTTCGAGGGGATTCCCCTTGCTATGAGATGTCCCGAGAGCGCCACCACCGAGGGGTCGGGCTCGCACGCCGTGGTCAGCGGCGGACAGACCAGCACCGCACCGTCAGCGCGCATTGCTCTGTACCTTGCCCTTTACCTTTTTCCGGTCGGGCCCGCGAAGCGCCGAGACGATAATCCCCACCGTGCAGATGAAACACGCCGTCCACATGGCGCGCTCCCACCCGCCGACGAAGGTGTTGAGGTCGGCGTTGGCCGCCACCGTGGCAAACGTTACTGCGCCCACGCCTATGCCCAGCGCCATCCCCAGGTTGCGCGCCACGGCGGTCAGCCCCCCGGCTATCCCCAGCATCTGCGGCGGCACGCTCCCCATGATCGACGAGGCGTTTGGCGGCATGAACAGCCCATTGCCCAAGCCGAATAAAATCATCCCCGCCAACACCAGCCCCAGAGAAGTGTTGACGCCTGAGAGCGCAAAGAGCGCAAAGGCGATCGCGCGCAGAGTGAGCCCCAGTGTCGAGAGCGTGCGATAGCCGATGCGATCCGAGAGCGAGCCCGCTATCGGTGCCACGCTCATCACCATAAAGGGCATCACCGCCAGCCACAGCCCCATCTTGTGCGGTGAAAAGCCACGCACCTCCGTCAGGTAGAAGGGCATGAGGAAGAAAACGCAAAAGCCGCTGGTAAAAGAAAGGACAGAGGAGAGGATCGCAGCGGAAAACCCCCTGCGTTTGAAGAGCTCAAGCTTTATCAGCGGATCGGTTACGCGGCGCTGCCACCAGATGAAGCACGCCCACGCCAGCGCCGAGGGGGCGAGATAGAGCAGTGCCTTGCCAGCCCCTTCGCCGATGCGGCCTACACCCACGATCAAGAGGACGCAGGCAGCGCAGAAGAGGATAGTTCCCAGGTAATCAAAGCGCTGTTTCTTCTGTGCAAAGTTAAGCGGCGGCAGCACCTTCATTCCGTAGACGATTGAAATAATCCCGACGGGCAGGTTGATCAGAAAGAGGCTGCGCCACCCGAAGAGCGCCAGGAGCATTCCCCCCAGCGGAGGCCCGGCGGTGAGTCCGAAGCCCACGGTGGTGCCCACCAGCCCGATCCCCTTGCCACGGCTGGCGGCGGGGAAGGTGGCGGTGATGATCGCCGGGGTACACGCCATTATCATCGCAGCCCCCACCCCCTGAAGCGCTCTGGAGAGGATGAGAAAGTTCAGAGTCGAGGCGGTGGCGCACCCGGCAGAGGCGAGGGTGAAGAGCGCCATGCCCGCCATGTAGACACGTTTTAGACCCACCATGTCGGCCAGCCGGCCAAAAGCCAACAGCAGCCCCGTGATGACGATCAGGTAGATGCTCATCACCCATTTGACCATGTTGATGTCGGCGCCGAACTCGACGCGGATCGACGGCAGAGCCACCGCCACTATCGAGCCGTCGATGGTGGCCATCACCACGCCCATCGCCACCGAGGCGAAGATTTTCCAGGGGATCGGGTCGGCGGCGTTGGCTTTTTTCTCTGTGGGCATTGTCATCCAGGTTGTGGCTTGCTGCCAGCCGTATATGGTGTAGAGTTAACCCCTGAGCGCCGCCGCTTGCGCTGTCGACCGCCAGCGGCGACAAGCCGGGGGGAGCGAGTAAGGTACAGCTTTTATCGACGCCGGTCTACCCGTGCGGCGCTGATATATAAACCATTGGAGCGGTAGATGTCTGAAATATTTCCAGAGTTTGAGCCTCTGGAGTTGGCGCATCGCGATATAGTAGAGCAGGCACTGGAAGGTATGGAATGCTCGATAGCCGAGCACACTTTTTCCAACCTATACCTCTTTCGCGCTGCCCACAGCTACAGTATAGCAAGGTGGGAGGGGTTGGTTCTTCTCATCGGCAAAAGCTACGGCGGGGTGGACTACGCCCTGCCGCCGTGGGGCAGGGGGCCGGTGGAAGAGGGGGCCAGGCTGCTCTGTCGTTATCTGGCCGGGCAGGGCAGCGAGCCGGGGCTCTTTCCCGTCAGCGAAGGCGAGGTGGCTGCGCACTTTAGCGGCGAAGGCTGGCAAGCGGCAGACGATCGCGACCAGGCGGACTATCTCTACTCCACCGAAGAGCTGGCAAAGCTGGAGGGCAAGAAATTCCAGAAGCGCCGAAACCGGTTGAATAAATTTATGCGCGAACATGGCGCGCGCTACAGCTACCGTTCCTTCGCCGCCGAGCACGCCGAGGCGTGCGCCGAGCTGGCCCGTGACTGGTGTGACGAGCGTTGCAGCCTGGAGCGCCCTTCGACTTATCGCGAGACCGCCGCCGCCGTCGAGGCGGCTCTTCTTGGCCCCCGGCTGGGCTACAGCGGCGGGGTGGCCCTTCTGGACGGCGAGGTGGCCGCCTTTTGCCTGGGCGAGCCGCTAAATGACGACACCTTCGTTTTGCACTTCGAGAAGGCGCGTCCGGGTGTTGACGGATTGGTGCAAGCGCTTGGCCGGGACTTCTGCTCAGCGATCGTTGGCAGTTATGCTATCTTGAATAAGGAGCAGGATCTGGGGGATCCGGGCTTGCGGCAAGCAAAGCTGGGCTACCACCCGGTTGCGCTGGCGCAGAAATTCCGGGTAAGCCCTTTTAAACAGTAAATATGAACGGTTGCATTCTTTGGAGATGTCGATGGAATTCTCCGAGCAGTTCAAAAGCTTTATACCTGAAGACGCCGCTCCTCTTACCATCTACATCGCAGAGGACGATACGATGATCCTCGATCTGCTCCGTATCAACCTCTTCAAGAGGGGGTGGACGGTGGAGACCTTCACCAGCGGCGAGCAGCTTCTGGCGCGACAGCAAGAGGCCCCTGCCGAGATCATCATCACCGACTATCGCATGGGCGGCATCAGCGGCCTGGAGACGCTTGGCTGCATCCGCGAAAAGTGGCCGGCCTCCGAAGTCATCCTGATGAGCGGCTTCGCCACGGTAGAGCTGGCGGTGTCGGCGCTTCGCCAGGGGGCATACGACATGCTCACCAAGCCGATAGACTATGACCAGATGGACGCCGTGCTCAGGCGCTGCGCCAGGCGCATCCACTTTGTGCGTGAAAACCGCGAGCTGCGCCGCGTGGTGGACCGCCTGCAAGAACTCAACAGCCAGAAGGAGAAGTTCCTGGCGCTCACCAACCACGAACTGCGCACCCCCACCACTGTAATGGTCGGCATGTTGCGGCTCTTGGAGAAGCGGGCCGCAGGGCTCGACCAGCCCACACAAGAGCTTATCAAGGGAGCTTCTCAGGCGGCAGTGCAGCTGGCTTCCGCCGTAAAAGACCTGGGGATGCTGGCGACGATGCGCGGGGGCGATATCATCCTCAAACCCTCCACCTGCAACCTTGGCGAGCTATGCACTTCGATAAGCGGGCTGGCAGAAAATTATCGCGCGCTCAGGTCTCTTGAGATCACCGTAACTTGCCCGGAGGCCGACGGGGCGAAAGTCTTTGTAGACTATAAAAAAGTCGAGCGCGCCATCGCCGCGCTTTTACAGAACGCGGTGAAGTTCACACCCGACGGCGGCAAGATTGAAGTTGCGGTGGCCCGCAAGGGCGGCGACATCCAGATCACCGTCGCCGACAACGGCGTGGGTGTGCCAGAAGGCGAGGAGGAGAAGATATTCCAGCTCTTCTACGCGGTGGCCGACGAGAACCTCCACCACAGCTCTGCTTATGAATTTGGAGGTGGCGGCATGGGTGTCGGGCTGACGCTGGTAGAGGCCATAGCCCACGCCCACGGCGGCAGCGTAGCGTTTTCCCCCAGAGAGGGTGGCGGCTCGCTCTTCACCCTGTCGATCCCCGCCACGGGGTAGGCGCAGGCAAAAAAGTTGCGATGTAGTCAGCCAGAAGGGGACTCAGTCAAGGTCAAGCCTCGGCCCTGGCCTTGATCTTGGAGTTGTCAGGTTGGTCAGGTTGGTTTTCTAGCGGGTAGAGCAGTCAGGCACGAGCTCTTTGCGGTTGTCTATGTACGACAGTATGCGCGCCAGAAAGATGCCGACGGACATAAGGCCGATCATGGCGATCAAGGTTCCGGCCACCAGCACCGCAATCCCAGAAATCTGGAAGAGAATCGCCCCCCCGGAGAGCGTAAGCGCGAGCGAGAAGATGAGCCCAAATACGTTTATCACCTGCCTCATTGCGTCATCCCCTACAAAATATGACCAGCGCGCCGCGAAATCATCATTTTTAAATATGCCATAGCGTCAGTGCTCGCGAAGGCGAGTAGCCGCGCAACCCCCGGTTAACAGACGTGGGGAAAGCGGGCTTTGCCGAGCCCTGCTTTTTATTCAGCTCAATTGTATTGGACAGATGCATTTGCGGGTATACCCGACATGGGGGATATTTCGGGTATATTGTGAAAATAATCGTGTTTTCACAGGCGTTTTTGAATAACACCGGTCAGGGGGGGGTAGCGGTGGCTAGATAATCCCTTTTCTCTTCGCTTTTGCCAGCGCATCTCTGCGGCCCTTGGCGTGAAGTTTTTCATAGATATTTTTAACGTGGCTGTGAATTGTGTGGTGGCTCACACAGAGGAGCTGCGCCAGCTCTTTGTAGGTCAGCCCCTCTTCCAGCTTCGCCACGATCTCGCGTTCGCGTGTTGTCAGGATGTACTCCTCCGAAGTGTCAGCATCCTGAAACTCCTTGATCACCGCGCGTGCGATCTTTGGGCTCATGGGTGCGCCCCCGGTGCCCAGATCGTTTAGCGCCTCGATCAACTCCCTTGGGGTTACCCCTTTGAGGATGTAGCCCGCCGCCCCGGCTTTTAAGGCGGCAAAGACGCTGCCGCGGTCCTCCGAGATGGTGTGGACCAGCGCCTCGACTTCGGGCGCAGCCGCTTTGACCCGTCTGATGAGCTCGATGCCCGACATCCCGGGCAGGCCCAGATCAACGAGCAGGGCGTCGGGACGCTCGGCGCAGATGACCGGCAGGGCTTCTTCCGCCACGCCAAAGCTGCCTACCACCTCCAGGTTGTGTTCGCCGCCGAGCAAAAGGCCCAGGCTCTCTCTGAGCGGAGTGTTGTCTTCGACGATGACGATGCGCATTTTGCCGGTCTCCATCGTTAGCACTCGCCGTTGTGTTCAAGGGGTGCGGTCAGCACGATATGCATTCCGTTGTTGTAGACCACCTCCAGGGTGCCTCCCAGCTCTTTGGCTCTCGATTGCATGCTCAACAGCCCCCTGCCGCTGCCAGACTTCAATTTTCCGGCTTGTCCGTTGTCGGCGACTGAACAGCGAAGAGTCTCTTCGTCGATCTTGATGTCGATCGACACCTCGGTCGCCTTGGCGTGTTTTATAATGTTGGTGATCGCTTCGCGAACGATCTTGAAGAGGCTCATGTACATCAGCATCGAGGGTGGTTGCGCGTCGTCGGGGACGTTAGCGTTCATCGCGAAAGCTATCTTGTGGGGCTCAAGGGTCTTGGCGCAGTACTGGCGCAGCTCGGAGAGCACATCGCGCCAGCTGGGTTCTTTTCGTCCAGGACGTTCATGTAGTTTCTGATCTCTGCGATGCAGTTGTCGGAAACCTCGGAGATGCTGTTTAAAGTGCTCAGTGCCGCTTCGCTCTTGATGTCTCTCTTGGCCATCTCGGAGAGGAGCTTGATATTTGCCAGGTTGCCGCCGATACCATCGTGCAGGTCGCGCACGAGCCGCTTTCTAACCTGCTCGCCGCGTTTCCTTTCGCTGACGTCGCGAATAATAGCGGCTGCGTGCCATCTGCCGCCTACCGCCAAGCGCGCCATCGACAGCTCGATGGGGAACTCTTTTCCCGTCTTGTTTTTTGCAGTCACCTCCACCGTGCGGCCTACAAAGGCCCCTGAGCCGTCGCTGGCGAACCGCCCCAGCCCTTTTTGAGCGGCGGCGTGGTACTGGCCGGGAGCGAGGGCGAAGTGCAGGTTTCTACCCAGCACCTCCTCTTCGCTATAGCCGAAGATCTTCTGCGCCGCCGGGTTCCAGTAAGAGACGCACTGGTCTTCGTCGATCAACACGATGGCGTCGTTGGCGGTCTTGGTGATGGTGCGGTAGAGCTCTTCTTTTTCCAGCAGGGCGTCTTTAAAGCCGATCAGCGACTGCTTCATGCGGGTGAACGAGTTGGCGGTCTCCTGAAGCTCGGAGAAGACCGAGCCCGTGTTGAAGTGGGCTTTCAGGTCGTTCTCCTCAATCGCTTTTGCCTCATTTTGCAGGTTCATTATCGGTACGATAATCCGCTTGGCCAGCAACAGCGCCAGCAAAGAGGCCATGATGGTGACAAAAATGGTTGAGACAGAGTTTATCAGACGGTTTTCTTTAAGTGCGCCGAGGTAATCGTCTTCGGGCACGTATACGCCGATAACCCAGGGGAGCTTCTCGCCCGGAAAGGGGGTGAACATGCTCATATACGACTTGCCGCCAAGCTCGAAGTTGGAGGATATGGGGCGATCTATCAAAAAGTCGCCATTGGCCTCGCGCTCCCACGGGACCGACTCGAACGCGGCTTTGGCGATCGGGTCGGCCAGCTCCTCGACCTTTGTCAGGCGCAGCCCCTTGCCCTCGGCGGTTGCGGTAGTAAGGCTCGACACGTCGTGGTAGGCGATGACGTCGCGGTTTCGGTTTATGATGAAGGCACGGCCAGATTTTCCGACGCGCAGCCTGCCGATGAACGAAGAGAGCTCGGCGATGTCGATGTCCACGCCCACGATCCCCTTGAGGTTGCCCTCTTTGTCGTAGGTCGGCCCTGCGATGGTGACGCCCGGTTTTTTAGAGGTGAAGAAGATGTAGGGCGAGGTCCAGACAATCTGCTGCGCCTCCATTACCCGCTTGAACCAGGGCCGCGTGCGGGGGTCGTAGGTGTCAGAGGGGGCCAGCTCCCGGCCGATAGAGCTAAAATCGCCCTTGCGCCAGATCATCTCCGTTTTTCTGCCTTCGTCGCCGTGGCTGATTATCTTGGTGCGAAAGCCGTCCTTTATCTTTGAGTCGTTTCTGCTGACATAGAAAAAGTCACCTTGCTGTGTGCCGAAATAGATTCCGGCGAGATGCGGGTACACTGCCAACTGGTCGAAGAAGTAACGTTCCAGCGATTGTGTGCCTTCGCCGCTGCTCTGGAAGACGTTGGAGCTCAGCAGCTGCTTGGCCAGGTGTGCCGCGCTGCGGGCCTTGTTCAGGTGGTTGTGCGACTGCTCCAGGGTGAGATCAGAGATATTTTGCATGATATCGCTCGCGTGCCGGGTGAGCACGCGCTCGGACATCAGGTAGGAGTAGGGGGCGATGATCAGGTGGGTTCCCCATACCAGCAGGATGGAACCTAGAATAATGGGCCAGCGGATCGAGATGGACATGTTCCCCCCAGAAAAGTGACAGGATGGTTCCCGGATAATTCAGATGAAACAGCGGTGTTTCAATCTGCGATTTCCCCAAGCCCTACTGATATAATAGGAGGCAAAGGCGTGTCAAGGAGCGAAACGCTAAAGCCGGCAAGGGTTTTCGGGCAACACGCAAGCGCATTCGCGTCGGTTTAGCGGTGCAGGCCGATCTCCAAAGGGGGGGGAGGGGGGGGGTAGACACGGCTTTTAGCAAAACATGCGGCGCGAGACGGTAAAAGTTCTAGCCTTCCACGCGCTCCTGCATGCGGCGCACAAGTGCGGCGAGCCTTTTTGCCGTCAACCGGTAGAGCGCCGCGCCCTTTTCGGCGGTGGCCTTTGAGGGGTCGCCCCACACGCCGCCGGGCCACGCCGCCAGCTTGTCGCGGGCGATGAAGGGCAGGGGAAAGGCGGGGTACTCTTCGGGGCTCGTGCCGCTGACCAGTTCGGGGGCTATGGACATGATGCGGCTCGTCTCGATCTCGCCTGCGTGGCCGTCATCAGGGGTATCGACTATGGCGGCGCGCCCCTCCTCAGCAGCCCACGCATACTCGCACACCACCGCCGCCTCAAGCTCATCAAGCTCGTCCACCAATTCTTGCACCGCCTCTTCAATGGCCGCCATGTGGATGCGCCCGGCGTGGCCGCTTAGAAAGATAACCCCGCGCACGCCGTGGCGGTACAGGCTCTCGCCGATGTCGCGCACCAACATCCTCAACGTATTGGGCGAGATGGAGAGGGTTCCAGGATGGTCGCGCGTAGAGCGGCAGTAGCCGTAATGAAGAGGCGGGGCGAGGAAAAACTCCACTTCCTTCAGGGCCAGCTCGGCGGTATGCGCCGCTTGCATCGTGTCGGTGTCCAGCGGCAGATGCTGCCCGTGTTCCTCGGTGCTGCCCAGCACCACGACGGCTGTTTGAGTCCGCTTTAAAAGGCTCTCGAAATCCGGCATCGTCATATGAGCGATTTTCATTGAGTTCTCCAGTCCAAATCCCTCCCGCAACCCTTGACAATTTTCGAGTTGGAGGGTTACTTTACAAAGTTCTTCTTTAACCACTACACCGATCTTCAAGGGATAATATGGTAAAGGTTGCAGCAGTACAACTGACCGTGGGCCGTGGAGATGGCCGTACGATAAAAAAAGCCGATCAGTACATGGAGGCCGCAGCGGCCAAGGGCGCGAAAATAGTCTGTTTTTCCGAGCTCTTCGCCTGGCCCTGGTTCCCCGCCGAAAAAAGCGACGCCCCCTTCGAGAGCGCTGAAGAGCCGGGCGGCCCCATCACGGGGCAGCTGGCGAAGCTGGCCGCCAAACACAAGGTGGCTGTCGTCTGCCCCTTCTTCGAGCGCGGCGACGAGGGACGCTACTACAATAGCGTCGCCATTTTAGACGCCAGAGGCGAGACCAAAGGCGTCTACCGCAAGATGCATGTGCCCGCGCTGCCAAGCTGGGAAGAGCAGCACTACTTCGCGCCCGGCGACAAGGGCTTTGGCGTCTTCGAGGTCGAGGGTGTGCCCATCGGCGTGCAGCTTGGCTGGGACAATTTTTTCCCCGAGGGGTTCAGGTGCCTGGCCCTGGGTGGCGCGCATATAGTCTTTATGCCGACGGCGGCAGCGTTTGCCAGCCAGGAACGCTGGCTGGCCATGGCTG
>CAXMSR010000012.1:0-12944 GCA_964195725.1 uncultured Kiloniellaceae bacterium
GCTCTACGTCACGATCCTGGGTGATCGCCTCGTGGCGTATTCAGCCGACGAGTGGAAGAGGCTTGAAGAACAGCTAAATAGTATGCCCCGTTTCAATAAAAAAATCAGGGATTTCCGGCGCAACTTCTACTCTCCGGCTGAAAGATGCGTCTTGAACAAGGCCGGGCGCATTCTCATTCCGCAGTTTTTGCGCGAACGCGCAGGGCTAAAGCGCGACGTAGTGCTCGCCGGGATGGGGCTGGATATTGAGATCTGGGATGCCGAAAGGTTTGAGGCGGTCTTCCAGGCCGGCCAAGAGGACATGGATTCGGTCTTCGAGGCGCTTGACGAGATGGGGCTTTGACCGCCAAGGCCAACGGCGCGCCCGAAGACTTCTACCACGAGCCGGTGCTCTTGGCCGAGACCGTGGATTTGTTGGTAACCGAGCCCGACGCGATCTACGTAGACGCCACCCTGGGCGGCGGTGGGCACTCGCGGGAGATACTGGGCAGGTTGGGGCCGCGCGGCAGATTGATAAGCATCGATCGCGACCCCGAAGCGCTGGCGAGAAACAGGCAGTGGGCCAGCGAACACTCCGACCGCGTGACCCTGGTGCGCGGGGATTTTTGCAACATCGCCTCGCTTTTGGGCGAGCTCGGGGTGAGCTCGGTGTGCGGGATACTGGCAGACCTGGGTGTTTCTTCCCGGCAGCTAGACAAGGCCGAGCGCGGTTTCAGCTTCATGCGCGAGGGGCCTCTGGATATGAGGATGGACCCCGATTCGGGCCCCAGCGCCGCTGATCTCGTCAACGGGATGCAAGAGGCCGAGCTCTTGAGGATCATCCGGGCCTACGGCGAACACCCCCAGGCACGCAAGATAGCGCAGGGGATAGTAGAGAGCAGACAGATCGCTCCGATAACCACCACCGGACAGCTGGCCGATCTGGTGGAACGAACGATCGGGCGAAGGTCGGGCAAGCACCCGGCGACGCTGGTATTTCAGGCGCTGCGCATAGCGGTCAACCGGGAGCTTGAAGCGTTGGAGAAGTTTATGGCGGACTTTTTCGATCTCTTGCAGCCGGGCGGGCGGATAGCGGTCATAGCCTACCATTCGCTTGAGGACCGCCTGGTCAAAAGGACACTCAGAGATATGGAGCCGCACTGCATCTGCCCGGCGCAGGCACCCCGCTGCACATGCAGCAAGCCGGGAGTGATGAAGAGCCTGCAACGCAAGGCGTATCGGCCCGGCCCCGAAGAAGTGGCAAGAAACCCCCGGGCGCGTAGCGCGAGGCTTCGCGTCGCAGAGCGGATCGACCAGGGAGGGTTTTGATGAGTCGTCACAAGATAGCAGCCAGAGCGATGGCCTTCACGGGAATAAATTCATTCTCCTCCGAGCTGGTAAAGCAGTGGAGCACGCGCCTTGCGGCGACCTTCATCTGCCTGGGCGGCGCGCTGCTTCTCACCGCGACACGTCTGGAGACGACCCGCCTGCGTTATGACCTGAACGAACTCCACCAGGCGCGTCAGGTGTTAAAGACCGATGTTGAGCGCAAGAGCTTGGAAGTAGCCAACCTTTCACGTCCCCAGCGCATCGAACGGCTGGCAAAAGCCCGGGGTCTAATCTACCCACGGACAGACCAAGTGATCGGCATGGATGAGTAGGCGAAAAAGGAGAAAAGCGTCAGAGAACCTCTGGCGTCTTCGCCTTTTGGCGGGGGCGATTCTGAGCCTCTTTGCCATCGCAGCGGCTCAATCGGTCAATCTTCAGGTCTACAGGGCAGAGGGCCTTCAAAAGCGCGCGCAGGATCAATACGAGCGAAAGATAAAGATACTGCCGGAGCGCGGCAAGATCTATGACCGCAACGGCGACGAGCTGGCGGGGTCGGTGCGCGGTGCCAGCGCCTTTGTCCGCACCTCGAAGATACTGAAGGACAAAAAGCTCTTCGCGCGCCTGTGCCGGGAGCTTTCGCTAAGCAAGAAAGAGCTGGCCTCAAAGATACGCCGCCGCCCCACAGCGGTGACGACGATAAAGAGAAGGCTGTCGCCCACCGAAGAAGACGCTGCGCGCTCCCTTGGCTCAAAATGGGTAGGCATAGCGCCGCAGACGGTGCGCTTCTATCCCAAAAAAGATCTGGCAGCAAACGTGCTGGGCTTTGTCGGCTCTGATGGGCAGGGGCTCGGTGGGCTCGAGCACAGCTACGACGTTGATCTGCGCGGTCGCGAGATGTGGATCGACGCCGACACCGATGCCCGCGCTTCGCGGCTCATCGACGTGGCCCCCGGAGCCACCGCTTCGAAGGGGCACAGTTTGGTGCTCACCCTCGACCAGTCGGTGCAGCACATAGTAGAGGACGAGCTAGATCGGGCGGTCGCCGCCAGCGAGGCCAAGGGCGGCATGGCGGTGGTCATGGACCCGGCCACCGGTGAAGTGCTGGCGATGGCGCAGTCGCCCAGGTTCAACCCCAACGCCTATGGCGCGGTTAGCGCCGAGGTGCGAAAGAACAAGGCAGTCGTCGATGTCTTCGAGCCCGGCTCGACGCTAAAGAGCATCTTCATGGCGGTGGCGCTCGACCAGGGGAAAATCTCTGCCAAAGACAGCGTCTTTTGCGAGAACGGCAGCTGGAAGGTTCACGGCCACGTCATCCACGATCACGTACCCCACGCCACGCTCTCCATGGCCGATGTGCTGAAAGTGTCGAGCAACATCGGCGTCGCCAAGTTGTCTCAAAAACTCAGCGACTCCGAGCTCTACAACGGCTACCGCGACTTTGGCCTCGGCAACCTCGTCGGCATCGAACTTAACGGCGAGTCGCGCGGGATTCTGCACACGCCCTCGCAGTGGTCGAAGATAGACCCGATGACCATAGCCTACGGGCAGGGCATCTCGGTCACCGCCCTGCAGCTTACCTCGGCGCTCGCCGCGCTGGGCAACGGCGGGGTGAGGATGAGGCCGTATCTTGTGCGCTCGGTGCTTGATGAAACCGGCCGAGAGATTGAGCGCACCGAGCCGGAAGTGCTGGGACGCGCCGTCTCCGAAAAGAGCGCAGCTACCATACTTAGGTGGATGGAGCGGGTGGTACACGAAGAGGGTGGCACCGCGCCGCTCGCCGCAGGTTCGGGCTACACCGTAGCGGGAAAGACCGGCACCGCCTGGAAGCCTGAAAAGGGCGGCTATAACCACCGGAAGGTAGTGTCGAGCTTTATGGGCATCGCGCCGGCGCGCGACCCCAAGCTGGCTATCCTCATCGCGGTGGACGAGCCGACCAAGGGTTCGCGCTACGGCGGCATCGTAGCGGCTCCGGCGTTTCGCGAGATCGTCAGGCGCATCCTGAACAAAAAGGGCGTGCCCCCCGACCGCGCGCTGGTGGCGGCGAAAAAACCGCCCAAGAGGGTTAGCCGCACCGCACCCAGAAAGGACGCCGGGATCGATTCGGTCACCTCCGGCTCCATGCCCGAGCTGGCCGGGCTGACGATGCGCGAGACCCTTCGTCGGCTTGAGCGGGTGGGGATGGCGTTAAGGCTCGATCTTCAGGGGAGCGGCTTTGCCGGCAGGCAGCAGCCGAAGGTAGGGACGGTGTTAACGGAAGGGATGCTCTGCACGGTAGAGTTCGAGTCTCCCTGGAGCGTCAAATAGCGTCATTGTTGCAAGCAGCGGGTTGAAATTTTATAGGGACAGTTGGTCTGCGTACCATAAGGAGCGGGTTTGAAGCTGACGGCCATCGTCGAACAGATACCCAATGTGCTCGCGGCGCCCAAAGGCGACGCCGAGATCACAGGTGTGGTGTGCGACTCGCGCGCGGCGCAAGCGGGTAGCCTCTTTGTCGCGGTGCGCGGGGTTAAGGCCGACGGTCACGACTACCTGGAGAGCGCAGCGCGGGCGGGATCAAGCGCCTGTGTCGTCGAGAAGCGCGACGCCGAAACCTTCGGGATGCAAAAAATAGTAGTCGAAGACGCCGAGTGCGCGCTGGGTTGGGCCTCGACGGCGCTCTGGGGCCATCCGTCGCGCGCGCTGACGCTGGTGGGCATAACCGGGACAAACGGAAAAACCACCGTCTCCTACATGGTGCAGCATCTTTTAACCAGCGCCGGGGTCGTCACCGGGCGCCTGGGAACCGTGGATTACGATTACCCCACGGGGAGCGAGCCCGCGCCGCTGACCACCCCCGACGCGCCCAAACTTCAAGAGGCGCTCTCCCGGATGGTGAGCGAAGGTGCTGGTGCCGCAGTGGCCGAGATTTCCTCGCATGCCCTTAGTCGCAAGAGGGTCGAGGGCTGCTCGTTTGCATGTGCGGTCTTTACCAACCTCTCTCAGGATCATCTCGACTACCACGGCACGATGCGGGACTACTTCGAGGCTAAAAAGCTCCTCTTCACCGCCCACCCGCGCATCGTCGAGGCGGTGGTAAACGTAGACGACCCCTGGGGTGTCGAGCTGGCTGCCGAGCTGGGGGGCCCCGTAGTCACATTCGGGCTCAACGGCGGCGACGTAAGGGTAGAGGTGTTGGAGCAGACGAGCGGCACCATCCGCGCCACGCTCCATTTCCCCGGCGGCTCCGCGCCGCTCTCGATCCCGACCACCGGCACCTTCAACGCCTCCAACGCCGCCGCCGCCCTGGCTACCGGCTGGGCGCTGGGGCTCGATATCCGCAGCGCGGCCAAAGCCCTGGGGAAGCTGCCCCAGATACCGGGGAGGCTTGAAGCCCTGCAAAACGACCACGGCCTTGGAGCCTACGTAGACTTCGCCCACACCCCCGACGCGCTGGAGCGCGTACTTGAGACGGTCAGGCAGATAACCGAAGGTCGGCTCATCTGTGTTTTTGGCTGCGGCGGCGATCGCGACCGCACAAAGCGCCCCCTCATGGGCAAGGCGGCGGGCAAGCACTGCGACATCGTCGTTGTGACCGCTGATAATTCGCGCTCCGAAGAGACCGGGCGGATCATGGACGACATTCAGGCGGGGTTTAAGGGCGACAGGCTACAGGTAGAGCCCCGGGCCGGGCGCTTGACTGAAAACTGCTACACGCGCCAGAGGGACCGTCGCGAAGCGATCCGTCTGGCGGTGGCGGCGGCCAAACCCGGCGATTGCCTCGTGATAGCGGGCAAGGGCCACGAGACGACGATGACGGCGGGTGGCCGGGTGACGCACTTTGACGACCGCGAAGAGCTGGCACTGGCCCTGGCACTGCCGCTGCCCGAAAAGGACGCTGGTTGAAGCTTTCTCTTGCCGACGTCGTGCGCGCCACCGGCGGCAAGGTCGAAAAGAGCGTAGCGGGCGCGCTGCCCGAGCAGGAAACAACGATCTTTGACATGGTGGGGACCGACACCCGCAGCGACTTGGCGAACGGGCTTTTTGTCGCCCTCGCAGGCGAGCGTTTTGACGGCCATGATTATCTCGATGCCGCCGTCGAGGCAGGTGCCAGCGGGGTGCTCATAAGCCGTGGCCCGGTGCCAAAGGGCGCGGTGGGGATAAGGGTGGACGACACCCTCAAGGCCCTTGGAGATCTCGCCCGCTTCGTGCGGCGCAAGATCGGCATGAAGCTCGGCGCGATCACGGGGAGCTTTGGCAAGACCACCACAAAAGAGATGGCCGTCGCCCTGGCGCGCGGTGCCGGGCTAAAGGTGCTTTCGACGCCGGGCAACTTTAACAACCTCATCGGCCTGCCGCTCACACTCTTGGCGGCGCGCGGCGACGAAGAGGTCGCCATCGTCGAGCTTGGCATCAGCGAGCCGGGCGAGATGGCGAAGCTGGCGTCGATCGCCGAACCCGATGTCGCGCTGATAACGGGGGTGGGTGTGGCCCACACCGAAGACTTGGGGAGCCTTGGCGGCGTAGTGGAGGAAAAGCTCCTGGTGGCGTCGGGGCTGCGAGAGGGTGGGACGCTGATACTGCCTGCGGGCCAGGCGTTTTCTCTGGTACCGGCCCCGGCCCCGGAAACTTGCCGCACCATCACTTTCGGGTGGGACGAGGGGGCGGCTGTAAGGGGCGAGGGGCTCAACATCGGCCCCGACGGCGAGAGCAGTTTTAGCGTAGGCGGGGTGAAAATAGCGACAACTCTTCCGGGTCGCCACAACGCCGCCAACGCCCTGGCGGCCTGGAGTCTGGTGAGCGAGCTGTCGGCGTTTAAAGACGCCGACGCCCTCGAAGGGGCGCTAAAGAAACTGGGTAGCCTCGTTGCCCCGGCGCTTCGGGGAGAGATAAGGACGGGCAAAGCGGGGGCGAAGTTTTTCATCGACTGTTACAACGCCAACCCCACTGCGGTGGCGGCGGCGCTTGAAACTTTAAAGGAACTTTCGGGCGGAGGGCCGAAGGTTGCGTCACTTGGCCGGATGGCGCAACTGGGTGCCCTCAGCCGCGAAGCACACCTTGAGGTCGGAAGGGTAGCCGCCCGGACGGGGCTGAGCGCGCTTCTGCTCTACGGGGAAGACACCGGGTGGATTCGCGAAGGGGCGCTGGCGGCGGGGATGGCCGCCGAAGCGGTAGAAATTTTTGAAACGAGGCAAGAGTTGACGACCCGGCTTGAGCAGATAGTGACGTCGCGCCATTGGGTGCTCATCAAGGGCAGCCGGGCGGCGAAACTCGATGAAGTAGCCGACGCGCTGGCACCGGCGCGAAGGAAGCGAAGGGTAGAATGATATATCGCCTGTTGATGACTTTCCAGGATGCAGTGGGGCCGTTAAACGTCTTTCGCTACATCACGTTTCGCACCGTGCTCGGTATCCTCACCGCACTGGTGATCTCGCTTGTTCTGGGCCCCAAAGTCATCGAGCTTCTGCGCAGCCTCCACTTGGGGCAGGTGATCCGCGAAGACGGCCCCCAGTCGCACATCGAGGCAAAGAAGGGCACCCCCACCATGGGCGGGCTCCTCATCCTCTTTGCGCTTGGCGTATCGGTGCTCTCGTGGGCTGACCCCGCCAACATGCTGATATGGACGGTGATGATCGTCACCTTCGGCTTTGGCGCAGTGGGCTTTGTGGACGATTACCTGAAGATAAAGCACAAAAACTCCAGGGGATTGCCGGGGCGCGTCAAGCTGTTGGCGCTCATCGTCATCGCCACCGCCGCCTGTCTGGTGCTGATGCAGAGCCCCCAGTACGACACGCGGCTGGCGTTTCCCTTCTTTAAGGATCTGCACCCCGACCTGGGTTTCTGGTACCTGCCCTTCGCCGTCTTCGTAGTGGTGGGCGCGGCCAACGCCGTCAACCTCACCGACGGGCTGGACGGGCTGGCGGTGGGCCCGGTGATAAGTGCCAGCCTCACCTACGCGATCTTCGCCTACGCGGCCGGACACGCGGGCATCGCCGAATACCTGCAACTGCCCCACATCGCGGGCGCGGGCGAGCTGGCGATCTTCTGCGCGGCGATGGGCGGCGCGGCGCTAGGTTTTCTCTGGTTCAACACCTACCCGGCCCAGGTCTTCATGGGCGATGTCGGCAGCCTCGCGCTCGGCGGCGCGCTGGGGATAGTGGCGGTGGTCTCCAAGTTCGAGATCATGCTCGCGGTGGTGGGCGGCATCTTCGTGGTAGAGACGCTGAGCGTCATCCTCCAGGTGACCTCCTACAAGACACGTAAAAAGCGGATCTTCCGCATGGCCCCCATACACCACCACTTTGAACTTAAGGGGTGGGCCGAGCCCAAGATAATAGTGCGGTTCTGGATAATCTCGATCATCCTGGCGCTCATCGGCCTGGGTTCGTTGAAGATCAGATGAAGATTAAGGGCATACGCGCGCTGGTGTTGGGCGCAGGGGTCAGCGGGAGGAGCGCGGCGCGGTTTCTGGCGCAAAAAGGGGCTCGCGTGGTGGTGGCCGACGACGCAGTCGCCCTGCCGCCTGAACTGGGGAGTCTTGAAGCGCTTGGCGTAGCCTTTGTGGCCGGGGGCCTCGAAAAAGCGGGGCTGGAGTTTGAGCTGGCAGTGCTTAGCCCCGGCATCTCGGCTTTTGACGAGAGAGTGAGAGCGCTTATAGCCGCAGGTGTGGAGACGATAGGCGAGGTGGAGCTGGCTTCACGCTTCATCAGCGCCCCGATAATCGGCATCACCGGCACCAACGGAAAGACGACGGTGACGCATCTGGTTGAGCGCCAGCTAAAGGCGGCGGGCAAAAAAGTCTTTGCAGGGGGAAACGTAGGCACCCCGCTAGTCGAAGCAGTGGGGGGCGATTGGGAGGTAGTGGTGGCCGAGATTTCAAGCTTTCAGCTGGAGCTCGCCCCCACCTTCAGGCCGAAGGTGGCGGTGTGGTTAAACCTCACCGGCGACCACCTTGATCGCCACGGCGACCTTGAGGGCTACGCCGAGGCCAAGGCCGCGCTCCTGGTGAACCAGCGCGCGAGCGACTTTGCAGTGCTAAACCGCGATGACCCCCTCGTGTGGTCCTTCGCGAAAAAAACCAGCGGCTGCGTGCTGCCCTTCTCGCTCGAAGGCGCGCTTGGCGTTGGCGGCTGGCAAGAGGGTGAAGAGGCGGTGGTGCTGATGCCCGGCACCGATGGCGTGCGCATACCGCTCTCGCCGATGAAGCTCGGTGGCGCTTTCAACAGGGCCAACGCCCTGGCCGCCACCCTGGCGGTAACGGCGCTGGGCGTGTCGCCGGGCGAGGCCTGGGAAGCGGCGCGAACCTTCGAAGGGCTGGCGCACCGCAATGAAGAGTTTTTGCAGTGGCGGGGCATACATTTTGTGGACGACTCGAAGGCGACCAACGTAGACGCCGCCGTAAAGGCCGTTCACGCGGCAGCGGGGCGGGTGGTCTGGCTGGGCGGCGGAGTTGACAAAGGCGCGCAGTACGAGCCGCTAAAAGAGGCCCTCTCCAGAAAGGCGAGGCTGGTGGTGGCGGTGGGCGAGGGCGCGGCGCGCATGGCCAGAGAGCTGGAAGGCGCGGCCCCGATGCGACGCCCTGCCGTGTGGCCTGCGGCGGTAAAGATAGCAATCGGCGAGGCCGAGCGCGGCGACACGGTGCTCTTGTCGCCTGCGGCCGCGAGCTTTGATTTTTTCAAGAGCTACTCCGAGCGCGGAGAGATATTTCAACTGCTCTGCCGCGAAGAGACGGCGAGGGTCGACGGCGAAGGTTCAGCCATGACGCAGACGGAAAGATGACAAAGACTGAATATGGCAAAGACTGAGACCAATAACGCCCCTGACCTCGTGGTGACGATGATCGTGATGATCATGACCGCCATGGGGCTCGTGATGGTCTACTCTTCCTCGTCGCTTATGAACGCCGGGGGCGAAGCACAGATGACTGCGAGCTTTTTCAAGCGTTCGCTGCTCTTCGCGCTTTTGGGCGCAGGTGGGTTCTTTGTTGCTTCGCGCACACCGCCCGAGTGGTTACGAAAAGGTGCCTACCCGGCGCTTCTGGGCAGCATAGTGCTCCTGTGCCTCGTGTGGGTGCCACCCCTGGGGATAAGCGCCAACGGCGCGAGCCGCTGGGTACGGTTTGGGCCGCTGGGCTTTCAGCCCTCGGAGCTGGCGAAGCTCGCGGTGGTTCTCTTTCTCGCCCACTCCATCGCCAAGCGCGGCCCGAGGAAGGTAAAGAAGCTGATCTTTGGCTTTATGCCCCACATAGTGTTGCCGGGCATACCGATCATGCTGGTGCTTATGGAGCCCGATCTGGGCACCGCCGCAGTGCTGGTGGCCCTGGTGGCGGCGATGTCTTTTGTGGGCGGGGTGCGCCTGAGGCATCTGGCGGTGACCGCCGTGCCGGTGGTGGCGGGGCTCGGCTGCATGATCATCTTCGTGCCCTTCAGGATGCGCCGGCTCATGGCGTTTCTCGACCCCTGGGAGCACTCCACCGACTCGGGTTTTCAGCTGGTGCAGTCCTTTCTCGCCTTCGGGGCGGGGGGCGTGTGGGGAGTAGGGCTGGGGGCGGGCAAGCAAAAGCTGCACTACCTGCCCGAAGCGCACACCGACTTTATTCTCTCTATCTGGGCCGAGGAGTGCGGGCTGGTGGGCGTGCTCGTCGTGCTGGGGCTCTTTTCGGCGCTGGTCTACAGGGGCTACGCGATAGCCCTCGCCCAAGAGGATATGTACCGCCGCCTTCTGGCTACCGGCATAACCACCTGGCTGGGGTTGCAGGCGGCACTTAATGCTCTGGTAGTGATGGGCTGTCTGCCGACAAAAGGGCTGCCCTTCCCCTTCCTCTCCTATGGGGGGACGGGGCTGGTCATTACCCTGACTGCAGCCGGAATACTGGCCGGTCTTGGGCGAAAGGAGGACGCATGCGTCTCCTGATCGCCGGCGGAGGCACCGGCGGCCATTTCTATCCGGGCGTGGCCGTGGCGCAAGAGCTGCTCTCCCGTGAGGGCGGGCACCGGGTTCACTTTGCCGGTTCGGCCACGGGGATCGAAGCACGAAAAGCGGTGGAGCTGGGCCATGAGTTTACCCCGGTGCGCTGCGGCCCGCTGGTGGGCAGCGGCCTGGGCGGCAAGGTGCGCTCACTGTGGAGTGTGCTACGCGGCATGAACGACGCCAGACGCCTCATCAGCTCCTTTAACCCCGATGCTTGCCTGGGGGTGGGCGGCTACGCTTCATTCCCGGTGACGCTGACCTGCAAGCTTCGCGGGGTATGTACCGCGATAAACGAGCAGAACGCCGTGCCGGGGCTGGCCAACAGGGTGCTCGCGCGGTGGGTGAAGAGGATCTATGCCGCCGACGCCGAGGCCGCAGCAGGGTTTGACCGCGCCAAGACGGTGATCACCGGCACCCCGCTCAGGGATGCGTTCAGAGAGGCTTTCGGCTACGAAGCGCCACGCCAGGGCGAGCCGGTGAGGGTGTTGGTGCTGGGCGGCAGCCAGGGCGCAGAGGCGCTCAACCGGGAGGTGCCCCTTGCTCTTAAGGCGCTCAGCGACAGCGGCCACCCTATAGAGGTGCGCCACCAGGCGGGGCCGGGCAAAACGCAAGAGGCGGCAGCAGCCTACGGCGACCGACAGCTGGTGACGGTGGAGAGCTTTATAGACGACATGGGCGAAGCCTACAGGTGGTCGCAACTGGTGATAGCCAGGGCTGGCGCACTTACCCTGGCCGAGCTGGCGGCGGCGGGAAGACCTGCACTTCTGGTGCCCTTCCCCCACGCTGCTGCGAACCATCAGGAGGCCAACGCGCTCTCGGCGCAGAGGGTGGGCGCGGCCCACTGCATGGTGGAAGCCGAACTCACCGCCGAGCGCCTGGCCGGGCTCATCGGCGAGTGGCTTGCGAGCCCCGGCAAATTGGTGGCGATGGCCGAAGCCGCCTCCCAGTACGCGCGCCGGGATGCGGCCAAGAGGATAGTTGACGACTTGATCGATCAGACGGCGGGCAAACCAAGAAATCGCCGACGTGGGGACAATAATGTTTCGTAAAGGACGCAGAATTCATTTTGTGGGGATCGGCGGCATCGGCATGAGCGGCATAGCCGAGGTGCTCATCAACCAGGGCTACCGGGTCAGCGGCTCGGACCTTTCAGAGTCGGCCTCCACGCGCAGGCTCGCCAGCCTGGGGGCCGAGGTGCAGATCGGCCACAAGCCGGAAAACGTCGGCGACGCCTTCGTTGTAGTCATCAGCTCGGCGGTCAAAGAGGACAACCCCGAAGTGGTGAGCGCCCACCAGCAGATGATCCCCGTCATCCCGCGCGCCGAGATGCTGGCCGAGCTTATGCACATGAAGTACGCGGTGGCGGTGGCGGGCTCCCACGGAAAGACCACCACCACGTCGCTCGTGGCCTCGGTGCTCTACGGCGCATCGCTAGACCCCACCGTCGTGGTGGGTGGCAAGCTCTCGATGATGGGCGGCTCCAACGCGCGCATGGGGCAGGGCAAGTTCCTGGTGGCCGAGGCCGACGAGAGCGACGGCTCCTTCTTGCGCCTGATGCCCTCGCTCGTGGTCATCACCAACATCGACCGCGAGCACATGGATCACTACAAGACGGAAGAGGCGATGGAGAACGCCTTTGTCGATTTCGCCAACAAAGTGCCCTTCTACGGCGCGGTGATTATCTGTCTGGACGACCCGAGGATTCGCGAGCTGATGCCGCGCTTTACCCGCCGCACGGTAACCTACGGCGTCGAGGGCCAAGCCGACGTTTCGGCGAGAAATATCCGACTGAAAGATGGGCGCACCCGCTTCGAGGTCTTCTACGACGGCGAGACAGTGGGCGAGGTCGACCTGTGTCTGCCGGGGCTGCACCATGTGTGCAACGCGCTGGCGGCCTTTGCCGTGGGCATCGAGATGGATGTCAGCCCGGCAGAGATAATAAAGGCGCTGGACAACTTTAGCGGCGTAGACCGCCGTTCGCAGCTAAAGGGCGAGGCGCGCGGCGTGCTCGTCATGGACGACTACGCGCACCACCCCACCGAGGTGCAAGCGCTGCTGACGGGGCTGCGCGACGCTTACGAGCGTCGCATCGTCGCGGTCTTTCAGCCGCACCGCTACTCGCGCACCCTGGATTTGATGGAGCGGTTCAACACCGCTTTTTACTCTGCCGACGTCTTGATCGTCACCGACATCTATGCGGCGGGTGAAGAGCCCCTGCCCGGCGTGAACTCAGAGGTTCTGGCCGAGGGCATACGCGCCCACGGCCACCGCGAAGTGCATTACATAGGAGAGCTTGACGAATTGGCCGACAAAATTGAGCCGATGCTAAAAGAGGGCGACCTGGTGGTAACGATGGGTGCAGGCAGCATCTGGCAGGTAAGCGAGCGTCTCTTAAACAAACTTGGAGGAACTGACGATGGCTAAGAGCGCCATAGACATCATTCAGGAGATCGTACAGGGGCAGGTAGAGCTCAATGTCCCGATGAGCGAGCGCACAACCATGCGCGCCGGAGGGATGGCCGACATCTTCATCCGGCCCGAAACCCGTGATGATCTCGCCGGTATCCGGCGTTTTTTCCACACGCGTGAGATCGAGATGTTCATGATCGGGGGCGGCTCGTCGATGATCGTGCGCGACGGCGGCATTCGCGGCGCGATTGTGCAGCTCAGCGGCGAGTTCGAAGGGTTAG
>CAXMSR010000012.1:12978-13248 GCA_964195725.1 uncultured Kiloniellaceae bacterium
CTGGAAGAGGAGCCCACCGGCCCCAGGATAAAGGTCGGCGCGGGCACCTCTACCCGTTCGCTGGTGCGCCACAGCGTAGATCTGGGCTTTACCGGCCTGGAGTACCTCTACTCCATCCCCGGCACCATTGGCGGAGCGGTGATGAACAACAGCGGCTCCTGGGGGTACGAGATGTCAAAGCTGGTGGTCGGCCTTGAGACGATGGACGCGGAGGGCGAAATCCACAACCTCGCACCCAACCAGTTCCGCTTCGGCTACCGCCACATCGTC
>CAXMSR010000013.1:0-13093 GCA_964195725.1 uncultured Kiloniellaceae bacterium
CTTCGGGTCGAGCGCCGCCGTGTGTTCGTCGAGCAGCAGTACTTTTGGTTGCAAAAGTGTCGCCATCAGAAGCGTTATCGACTGGCGCTGCCCGCCGGAGAGAAGGCCAACGCTGTCGCCCAGCCTTTTTTCCAGGCCGAGCCCCAGCTTGGCGAGCTGGTGTTTGAAGTTCTCCCGATCCTCTTTTTTCACTCCCCAGGCCAGCCCGCGCCGCTTGCCTCTGCGCGCGGCTATTGCCATGTTCTCTTCCACCGTCATCCGGGCGGCGGTTCCTTTTAACGGGTCTTGAAATACGCGCCCGATGTCGGCTGCGCGTTTGTGTACGGGCAGCTTGGTGACATCTTTGTTGTCGATGTGGATCGAGCCCTCGTCGGCGGGATAGATGCCCGCCAGAAGGTTCAGAAGCGAAGACTTGCCTGCGCCGTTTGAGCCGATGACGGTGACAAAGTCGCCATCGGCAAGAGTTAGGTCAATCCCGTCAATGGCGGTGTAGGCATTGACCGAGCCGGGATTAAACGTCTTGTGAAGTCCCTCTATGCGGATCACCCTGAGCTCCTTGGTCTGAAAAGCTTTGCCTTGATGCTCGGGATGCCAAGCGCCACTACTACCAGTATCGAGGTGATGAGGTTTAGATCACTCGGGGTCAGCGCCAGCCCGCCGATCCTGACCGACAGGGCCACGGCGATGGAGAAGCGGTAGATCAACGAGCCCAGCACCACGCCGATGATGGCGCGCACCACCGTGCGGCCATGCAGCGCCGCTTCGCCGATTATCACCGAGGCCAGCCCCGCCACGATAGTCCCCACACCCATGCCCACGTCAGCCGAGCCCTGGCTCTGGGCCACCAGCGCGCCGCAGAGCGCCACCATGCCGTTTGACAGCGCCAGGCCGAGCATGATGTTGAAGGTGGTAGAGGCCCCCTGCGCTGAGGCCATGTCGGGGTTGTCGCCGGTGGCTCTGATGCTCAGCCCCCGCTCGGTGTGGAGAAACAGCCCCAGCCCTACGCCGATGACCAGCAAGAGGAGAGCGAAAAAGAGCGGGTAGAGCACATGGTTGGGCAACGCGCCGCCCTCGAAGGGGGTGAAGATCGTCGCCTCTGTCAGAAGGGTAATGTTGGGCCTGCCCATCACCCGCAGATTTATCGAGTAGAGGGCGATCATCGTGATGATCGAGGCGAGCAGGTTGAGGATATTTAGTTTCGTCGAGAGAAAAGCCGTGACCCAGCCAGCACACATCCCGGCAAAGATGGCGATCAACAGCGACACCCAGGGGTCGCCGCCCGAGGCTATCCAGGTGGCGGAAGCCGCCGCCCCCAGGGGCAAGGAGCCATCCACCGTCAGGTCGGGAAAGTCGAGAATGCGAAAGGTGATGTAGACACCCAGCGCCATGAGGGCGAAGACGAGCCCTTGCTCGATCGCCCCCATGAAAGTGTAAAAGCTCAAAAGTTGCTGCTCCGATCTCTACTTGTGGATTTTCGCGGCTTTCTTTATGAAAGCTTCGGAGAGGGTGACGCCCATCTTCTTGGCGCCCTCGGGGTTGACGTGCAGCTCGAACACCCTGAGGGTCTCCACCGGCATGTCGGCGGGGTTGGCGCCCTTGAGGATTCTGTCAACCATGTCGCCGGTCTGCTGCCCCAGTTTGTAGTAGTCGATGGCCAGCGCCGCGATCGAGCCGCGCGATACCGAGTCGGTGTCGGCGTTGATCAGCGGAATTTTGTTGTCGCGGCAGACTTTGATCACTGCTTCCAGCGCCGAGACGACGGTGTTGGCGGTGGGCACGTAGATGGCGTCGGCGCGGCCCACCATCGACTTGGCGGCGGCCATGACGGCGGCAGAGTTGGCGGCGGTGCCCTCGACGATCTCATACCCCATTGCGGCGGCTACCTCTTTGACGATGTTGACGATGCTCACCGAGTTGGTCTCGCCTGCGTTGTAGAGCACGCCGATAGTCTTGGCGTTGGGGGCCACTTCTTTAAAGAGCTTGAACTGCTCGGCTACGGGAGACAGATCAGTGGTGCCGGTGACGTTGCCACCTGGTTTTTCCAGCGATGCTACGAGCTTTGCGCCCACCGGATCGGTGACCGCCGAGATGACGATGGGGATCTCTTTGGTGGCCTTGGCTGCGGCCATGGCGGTGGGGGTGGCGATGGCGACGATCAGGTCGGCCTCTTCGCCGACAAAGCGTTTGGCGATCATCCCGGCGGTGGCCATGTTGCCCTGGGCTATCTGGATGTCGTAGACGACATCGGTACCCTCTTTGTAGCCCAGCTCGGTCAGGCGGTCGATTACGCCCTGGCGGTTGGCGTCTAGCGCGGGGTGTTCGACGATCTGGGTAAAGCCGATCTTCAAGGGGCCTGCAAGCACAAAGGCCGCTGTAAAGACTATCGTCAGTGCCAAGCTCAATTTTTTCAACATAGTGTCGCCTCCAGATATGTTTGGGCCAAAAAAAACAGCGTCAGGGTATCTTTAATGAATTAACTCGCAATCCTACAACGAACGGCCCTTTGTTTCCACCAATTTTCCAGAAATCCCCTCTGGCCTTACCTTTCCAGCGTTGGCGTGCGGAAGGTTTTACGGGGCGGCAGCAAAAAAAAGAGGGCAGGGGAGAGAAAAACGCAATTATGACTTGACCGGTAAAGATTATGGGGTACATTTAATAGTGACAAGACCCTATAGGCCCCGGCGACTCCCTCCTGTTGCCGGGGCCACTTTTTTTCTGGCAACTCCTCTTTTCTTCGCGCCCCCAACTAAAGTACACTCAAGCTTCCTAAAAACACCTTGCCGAAGGAATAGACACATGATCGCCAAAAGAGTTCAGGATGCCATTGAGCGCTCCTCATGGATACGGAAGATGTTTGAAGACGGAGCGAGGCTGAAGGGGGAACTCGGTGCCGAGAACGTCTTTGATTTCAGCCTCGGCAACCCAAACCTGCCGCCTCCCGACAAGTTCTACGAGGTGTTGGCAAATATTGCCACCGAGCGCATTCCAGGTATCCACGGCTATATGCCGAACGCCGGCTTTCCCCATGTGCGAAAGGCTGTCGCCGGGCGTGTGGCGCGCGAACAGAAATCGCCGGTTACTGCCGACAACATCTTGATGACCGTTGGCGCAGGCGGCGGGCTAAACGCCGTCTTTCGTACCCTGCTTGAGGCGGGTGACGAGATTCTGGTGCCCGCGCCTTTCTTTGTCGAGTACGTTTTCTACGCCGACAACCACTACGCTGTCTTAAAGACCGCGCCCACCACGCCGGAGTTTGATCTCGATCTCGACGCTTTGGAGCGCGAGATCAACCCCAAGACCCGCATAGTGCTGATAAACACACCCAACAACCCCACGGGGCGGGTCTACGATATCGACACCCTCAGCGCGCTGGGCGAGCTTCTGACGAAGAAGAGCAAAGAGTACGGGCACATCATCTATCTGGTGAGCGACGAGCCCTACCGCGCCATCGCCTACGATGTAGAGGTGCCGCCGGTGTTCCCGACCTACACGGCTTCTATCATCTGCTACTCCTTTTCCAAAGACCTCTCCATGGCGGGCGAGCGCATCGGCTACATAGCGATCAACCCGGCTTTCGAGGGGCGCGATCTTTTGGCCGGAGCGATGACGCTCTCCATAAGGGTGCTGGGCTTTGTAAACGCCCCCGCCATCGCGCAGCGGCTGGTGGCCGAGCTTATGGACGAGACGGTGGATGTCGACTACTACCGCGCCAACCGCGATCTCTTATACGACGGCCTCATCGCTGCGGGCTACGAGTGCCGCAAGCCCGAGGGCGCTTTCTACCTCTTCCCCAAATCCCCTATCGAAGACGACGTCGCCTTTTGCCGGGAATTGCAGAAGGAGAACATCCTCGCAGTCCCAGGCAGCGGCTTTCGCGGCCCAGGACATTTTCGTCTGGCCTACTGCTGCTCGCACGACACCGTCAAGCGCAGCCTGCCAGGCTTCAAAAGGGCGATAGAACGCGTGACCGGCTAGAAAAACCGCTTGGCCGAGAAAATTGCCGAGAAGACTGCCGAGAAGATTGCCAAGAAGATTCAGGAAATCTCGCCGGGAGCTTGTTGAAGAACAGGCTCCCGGTTTGTTTTATAGCTGCCCACGGGCACTCAGGAGTCGGCAGTGCTATGTTGTAATAGCGCTGGATCGTCCGGAAGATTTAAATGCGCCGCGCGTAGTTGCCGGTGCAACGGCGACATTTCAAAGATAACCCCCCCCATTTCCCGACAGGGGAGGCGACAACCAACTAGCGAGCCACCAGGGCCATGCTCATCATCGACGGACACAACCTTATAGGACACACTCGCCTGAGCCTCGAAGACGAGGAGGATGGACGCGAGCAGCTGCTCAGACGTGTGGGCGCGGCCAAGGGCAGCGGCGGCGAACAGGTGCTGGTGATCTTTGACGGCGACCACCCCGACCGCAGGATGCCCGGCCGCTTTGGCGGTTTGCGCGTTGCCTACAGCGCCGGTGGGCGTAGCGCCGACGATGAGATAATCACCCACCTTGAGCGCGCTGCGCGCAAAACTGTGACGGTAGTAACCTCCGATCGCAATCTGGCCGAGCGTTGCAGGGCCAGGGGGGCGTCGGTGATAAGCGCCGGACAATTTTTGGCAAGACTTGACCCCAAGCCCTCCAAGGGTATGGAATCCAGTGAAAAACCTGAATCGGGCCCCGATGAGGTAGACCGCTGGTTGTCGGTCTTCGAGAAGAAGTAAACTCCTCCCGGACACAAGATGTAGTGCTCCAATATTATTTGACCACTCCTTGTGGTGGATTTCCCCTTTACACCGCTGGCTCTGTAGACTAATATTACAACGTGAAGTAGTGAGCGTACCAGTCGATCAATCGCTTGGGGCCATGTTTCGCATTTGTCCTTTGCCCAGTCTGGCCGGTGTCTTGGAGAGTGTCGATGAAGATAAAAAAGCTGCAAATTTACGGGTTCAAGACTTTTCCACAACCCACCGAGGTGACTTTTCACGACGGCGTCACCACCGTAGTCGGGCCAAACGGGTGCGGAAAATCGAACCTTATCGACGCCCTGCGCTGGGTTATGGGGGAAAAGAGCGCCAAGGGGCTGCGCGGCGGCTCGATGAGCGACGTTATCTTCTCCGGTTGCCAGACGCGAAACGCGCTCAACTTCGCCGAGGTGACCCTGACGCTGGCCGAGGTCGAGGGGATGCTCCCCGAAAAGTACGGCAACTACCACGAGATAGCGGTTACACGCAGGCTTCACTCCAACGGCGACAGCGAATACCTCATCAACAAGACTCCTTGCAGGCTTCGGGACATAGTCGATCTCTTCCTCGACACCGGGCTTGGAAAGCGCGCTTACTCAATAGTAGAGCAGGGGCGGATCGACGCGATCCTCAGCTCTAAGCCCATTGAGCGGCGCTTCCTTATAGAGGAGGCGGCGGGGCTCTCCAAATACCGCGCCCGCCGCGACGAGGCGATCAACAAGATGAAGCGCGCCGACACCGATCTGGAGCGCATCAACGACATAGTGGGCGAGGTGCGCCGCGAGATGAACTCGCTAAAGCGCCAGGCGTCGCGCACGACGGCGTTTAAAGCCCTGCGCGCCGAGCGCGAAGAGGTGGAGCGCGACCTGCTTGTCTCGGCCTGGCTTGCCCACTCCGGCGAGCTGTCGCAGGCTACGGCGTCGCGCAAGGAGGCTGAAGAGCGCCTCGTCGCTTCACGCGCCAGCTCCGACAAGCTCATGGTCGACCTTGAGAGCTATCGCCTAAGCATGCTGGACGGCGAAAAGTCGATAGAAGAGAGTCAGCGCCACGTCTACGGGCTCTCCAACCAGATCTCCGAGCGCGAGACCAGAGGGCGCTTTCTGGAGCAGGAAGCCGAGAGCCTCGCACTGCGTTCGACCAGGTCGAAAGAGGAAGCGGCCGAGCTTTTGGGGCGCAGCGAAGAGCTGGCGGCCGAGCAGACCGGGCTGGAGCAGCAGCTCGAAGAGCTCTCCATGAGTACCGATGAACTCGCGGCCAAGGCCGAAGAGTTCAACGACGCCAGCCGCGACGCTCTGGAGGGAAAGCGCGAAGCCGAGGCCGCTCTTGAAGAGCACCGCAAACATATCTTCACCAACCAGTCGGAGATGACCCGCGTAAACGCCGACACCGCCCACGCGCACCGCACCCATCAAAATGCGCTCTCTCGCATGGAGCTCTTTGACAAGCAGCACCAAGAGATCCAGTCCAAGATCGACGAGGTTCGCGCCGAGTCCCAGACGCAGCGCTCTAGCCTCGGAGCCGCCGAGAAGGCTCTCCAGCGCTCCAAGACCGAGCATGTGCGCTTGGGCGAAGACATGGAAGACCTCGTCTTTGATCGCGCCAACTACACCCGCAAGGTCGAAGAACTTAGCCGCGAGCTTAGCCGCGAGCAGTCGCGTTTGAAGGGGCTCGAAGAGCTAAAGGATTCGATGGAGTGTTACGGCACAGGCGTCAAATCGATCCTCCGGCACTCCAAAGAGAATAAATGGCTTGGCGTTCGCGGTGTCGTGGCCGACGCCATCTCGGTGCCGCCGCGTTTCGAGGCCGCCCTTGAGGCCGCCCTTGGCGAGCGCCTTCAGTATGTAGTAGTCGCTGATTCCGCCCAGGCGGTGGACGCGGTGGAGCATCTGAAATCGACCGAGTCGGGCAGGGCGAGCATGGCCCCCGTGGACGTGCGCGAGCTCCGCGCTCCAACGATGCCCAAGCCGGGCGCAGCCTGGGCGCATGGGGCGCTGCTTGGGCTTGTAAAGATCACCACCGGCTTTGACCGGTTGGCGACGACGTTGCTTGGCGGCTTTTATGTGGTGGACACTCTGGCCAACGCGCTGGAGCTTTGGAACGCCGGGGCAGCGGGTGTCACCTTCGTCACCCTGGAGGGCGAGACGGTGAGCGCCGAGGGCGTAGTCACCGGAGGCAGGGGCAAGGGGCAAGAGGCCGGGCTGCTGCGAAGAAATCGCGAGATCAGAGAGCTGTCCCAGCGGGTCTCCGAGCTCTCCGCCCAGCTGGCCGAGGCGCAGATTTCGCTCGACGAGGCCCGCCATGAGCATGAAGAGGCGGAGAAACGCCTGACCTTCTACCGCGACGAAGCCCACCGCCACGAGCTGATGGTGGCCAACGTGTCGCGCGACATGGCGCAGTTTGAAGAACGGCGCGAACGCCTTGAAGAGCGCAAGCAGGCGCTGGAGTACGAGCGCGAAGAGCTTTGCGCCGAGGTCGAGCGCCTCGCCGAAGAGCAGCTGTCTCTGGAGGCGCGGCGCGAAGAGCTCCTCGTCGTCTACGAGAGATCCGAAGAAGAGCAGCAAGCCCTCCGGGAAACGCTGACCCTGGCCGGTGATAAAGCCGAGCGGCTGCGCGCTGATTTTAACGCCTTGAACGTGCGTCTGGCAGCCGATCGTCAGCGCAAAGAGGGGCTCTCGCACCAGATACACACCCTCTCCCAGAGCCGCTCGAACGTGGCCGTCAGGGCGGGCAAGCTTAGCGACGATGCCGGGCTGTTGATGGGGGAGCAGACCAAGCGCGTAGCGGAGCGCCAAAAGATGCTGCTTGAGCTCGACGCCCTCACCGTAGAGCTGGGGCGGCGCAAAGAGCAAGCCGACAAGCTGCTTCAGCAGCACGATCAGCGCCGCACGGATGTGGCCGGGCGCGAAAAAGAGGCTACCGAGGCGCGGCGCGCCGCCCAGCAGCTGCAAGACAACTTCAACGGTGCCGAGCTATCGGTGCGCGAGTTGGAGATGAAGGCCGACACTCTCAGGGAACGCTTCGCCGAGCGGGTCAAGATCGATATGGAGGAGGCCGTAGAGGCCGGGCTCCCGGAGGAGTTCGATGCCGAGGCGTCGGGCGCGCGCATCGCACAGCTTGAAGAGAAGATCGGCCGCTTTGGCGATCTCAACCTCATGGCCGACACCGAGTATGAAGAGCGCAAAGAGCGCTTCGAGTTTCTGGACGGTCAGCGCGAAGACCTTCAGGCGTCGATCGCGAAGTTTCAGCAGGCGATACGCCGCATCAACCGCGTGAGCCGCGAGCGTTTTCAGGAGACCTTCGACCAGGTCAACGCGAAGTTTCAGCAGGTCTATCCCAATCTGTTCAGGGGAGGCGAGGCGAAGCTCTATCTCACCGACCCGGAGAATATGCTGGAGACCGGCATCGACATCGTCGCCCGCCCGCCCGGCAAAAAGTCGCAGCACATCAGCCTCCTCTCCGGCGGCGAGAAGGCCCTGACCGCCGTGGCGCTCATCTTCTCGCTCTTCCTCGTAAAACCCAGCCCCTTTTGTGTGCTGGACGAGGTGGACGCGCCGCTGGATGACGCGAACGTAGAGCGCTTCTCGCAGATGCTGCGCGAGATGGCGACGAACTCGCAGTTTCTCGTCATCACCCACAACAAGATCACCATGGAGTGCGCCGACCACCTCTACGGCATAACCATGGAAGAGCCGGGTGTCTCCAACGTAGTCTCGGTGCGCTTTACCTCTGACCTCAAAGAGGCAGTGGGCTAGGGGCGCGCCTGTTTGCCGGCTGTTGGGCGAAGCCGGGGGCTGTTGGGGGTTGTGGCTTGGGCCGTTTTGTGAGAAGTTAGCAAACTTCACTATATCAATGGCTTTCAGGGGGTGCCTCGAAGCCAGCCAACGCGACTGATAGCAGTAATGGCGGCCCGGGTTTCGGCCTGCTTTGGAAAGGTTTGACAGATGTTTTATTTCGCTCCCGATGCCTGGCCCTATGTAGGCGCTCTGGCGGCTGCAACAGCTTTTTTCTGGATGATCGGCTGGTGCTTTCTGGGGTGGGTTGCCGCGTTTTTGGGTGCTTTTACCCTCTTCTTTTTCCGCGACCCCGACCGCGACACTCCCTACGATCCCACCCTGGCTATATCGCCTGCCGACGGCAAGGTCATGCGTATTGAAGAGATAGAGAACGACGAGTTCATCGGAGGCCCCGCCACCAAGATCTCGATCTTCCTCAACATCTTTAACGTACATATCAACCGCAGCCCCATCACCGGCGAGGTGGCGTTTCGCCACTACCGCGCAGGCAAGATGCTGCCCGCCTACAAGACCCACGCCTCAGAGGAGAATGAGCGCAACTCCATCGGCATCAAGGGAGAGGCGGCAAATGTCATCGTCCACCAGATAACCGGCCTCATCGCTCGCCGCATAGTGTGTCGCGTAGACACCGGCGCAAAGCTGGTGCAGGGGCAGCGTTACGGCCTCATAAAGTTCGGTTCCTGCACCGAGCTAATCGTCCCTGCTTCGGCCACGGTGCTGGTTCGCGTGGGCGAAAATGTCACCGGCGCGCTAACGCCGCTGGCGAAGTTCGCGCAAACCGAAGAGGACTGACGGTTCCCGACCCATCTCAAAGCTGTATCGGATTAAAAATAAAACGAGCGCCTGCATGCAGGCGCTCGTTTTTGCTTTCAGGCTTTTGTTTTCAGGCTTTTTTCGGATATTTTGTTTTATCGCGAGGGCCGCTTGGGTGGGCCCTTTGCTGCTCCCCTGGGTCAAGCATGTGAATCAAGCCGGGCTGCCAAGTGAAGTGACTGTTGCCGCCGCATGAGAATTTGACAGAGTTTGGAGCCCTGAAGGGCAGCGCCTTTACCGGGTCGCCGTTACGTGATAGTCACCGTATCTCCGGCTCCGCAGGCGCGGTCTACTCGCTTTTAGGCGTGCCCGGGCCGTCGCCGCCGGTGGCGTCGTTCCACCCTTCTTTCACACCTTTGCCGAAGTCCTTCATTGCTCCCCACACGGCTTTGCCCGCCTCTTTGCTACCTTCTTTTACCTCAATGGCGGCTTCTTTGGTGGCGTCCACTACCTTTCGGCTGGTAGAGCCCACCGTCTCGCCGGGGGTGTCTTTTTGGGCTTCCTCGTGTGAGGACGTGCATGCTGTGGTTACCAGCAGCAGCGCGAAAAACAGCGATATGAATTTACGGTGCATACTAAAGCTCCCAAGTTATTTGTGCAGCTGTAATTAAGTTTCTGTTAAGAGCCCGCCGGTGCGCAAGTAGATCGCGCGATGGTGTCAGGCGGGTTGTCTTCCCAAATATTTTTTCCCGGTCATCTCATCGATATCGATCCTGACGATCGTCGCCAACTTGAAGTTGTGGGGATCGTACTCGCTGGGCTTTGCCTTGTGGTGCGCCATCAGCACATCCATCCCCAGCCGTTTTTCCGCTTCGTCCTCGACGACGGTGGCTCTGCCAAAGCCGATCACCGAGCGAAAGTGGGTAGTCCAGTCGCAGGAGAGCTCGCCGGTGATTATCTCGACGTCGCTCTCCACCTCGAAGGACACGTTGGGATTGCGGCGGATCATGTCGAGCTTTCGCCCCTTTTGGGCGCAGTGAAAGTATAACACGCCGTCGCGGTAGCCGAAGTTAAGCGGCACCACGTAGGGCTGATCGTCTACGCACAGCGCCAGCCGCATTACGCGGGCCAGACCGAGTATCTCTTCAATTTCGTCGCGCGATTTAATCTCGCGTTTATGTTTCCTCATTTAAAATCCCTTTTAAAGCTCACTTGAAATCCCTTTTGAAACGGTTGGTTATGGGGTAGCGCCTGTCTTTGCCGAAGGCGCGCTGCGTGATACGCACGCCGGGCGGCGCTTGGCGGCGCTTGTATTCGTTGGTGTCCACCAGCCTGGCGACGCGCGCCACCGTCTCGGTCCCGAATAGCTCGCACAGCCCCTTGGTGGAGGAGTCTTTTTCAACCAGCACTTCAAGGATCGGGTCGAGAACATCGTAGTCGGGCAGCGAATCCGAGTCTTTCTGGTCGGGGCGCAGCTCGGCGCTCGGCTCTTTTTCGATGGTGTTGACGGGTATCCAGGGGCGGCTGGACTCTTCATTTCGCCAGCGCGAGAGGGTGTAGACCAGGGTTTTGGGCACGTCCTTCAGGATGTCGAAGCCGCCCGCCATGTCACCGTAGAGGGTGCAGTAGCCCACCGAAGTCTCGCTCTTGTTGCCGGTACTCAGAAGCAGCCAGCCGAATTTATTGGAGAGCGCCATAAGTAGCGTTCCCCGGATGCGCGCCTGTAGGTTTTCTTCCGCCACGCCCGGCTCGGTTCCTTCAAAGAGGGGGGCCAGGGTGTCCAGAAATGACTTGAAGGGCGCTTCGATGGGGATGGTGCGGCACGCAATGCCCATGTTGGCCGCCAGCTCAAGGCTGTCGTCTACGCTACCGGTGCTGGAGTAGGGCGAGGGCATGGTGATGCCTGTGACGTTGGCTGCGCCCAGGGCGTCCACTGCGATAGAGGCCGAGAGCGCCGAGTCGATGCCGCCGCTAAGGCCGAGCGCCACATGGTCAAAGCCGTTTTTACCGGCGTAGTCGCGAATGCCGACAAGCAGCGCGCGATATACCTCTTCGATCTCGCCGGGCAGTATCGTCTCGCGCACCGCGAGGTGGGGCTTTTGCGTTGCCGGGGTATGGGGCAGCTCAAAGGTCTCTACCGGAGCTTCCGGGGGCGTCTCGTGAAGGAGCGCCGAGCGCCTGCGAGGGTCGCTCAGGCGGTGGCGGATCACATCCTCAACCTCGACGTCGAAGACGAGCAGGTCTTGCTCGAAGGGCATCGCACGGCAGAGCACCTCGCCGGAGGGGTCAAAGAGCGCCGAGTTGCCGTCGAAAACCAGCTCGTCCTGTCCGCCTACGGTGTTGACATAGGCCAAAAATACGCCGTTGTCCGAGGCGCGGGTAGAGAGCATCGCTTCGCGCGAGGCAAATTTGCCCCGGTGGTAGGGCGAGGCCGAGATATTCAGCACCAGCTCGGCGCCGCCCCAGAGCGTTTGGGTGCGCGCGGGGCCTGTGGGGTGCCAGAGGTCTTCGCAGATCGTCACCGCCACCTTTACGCCGTCTAGCTTTAGCACCCTGTTGGAGCGCCCCGACTGGAAGTAGCGGTTCTCGTCAAATACTCCATAATTTGGCAGGATCGACTTGGTGATGATCGTCTGCACCTTGCCGTCGGCCAGGATGGCGGCGGCGTTGTAGAGGTCGTCGTCACGGTGGACAAAGCCCACCACGGCGGTGATGCCCACGGCAGCCTTGGCTATCTTTTCAATGGCCTTGATGTTGGCGTCGATAAACGAGGGGATGAGCAATAGATCCTCGGCGGGGTAGCCGGGCACGGCGCACTCGGGGAAGGCGCACAGATCGGCCCCCATCGCCTTGGCCTTGCCGATCCCGGCGATTATCTTCCCGGTGTTGCCGTCGATGTCGCCCACGGTGGGGTTTATCTGGTGTAGTGCCAGGCGAAGCATTGTGACTCCCGTCCAGTGGTTGTTCAGTGGTTATTGTCAACGCCGTTTGTCAGAGCCCAAGAATTTGAGCGCTAATCCGAGCGATATTTTCCGCTAATCTCCAACCGTCGCATTAAGATACAAACAACCTTATCATACTGCAATAGTAGAGCATTTGCTAACTTTGTAAGGGTAGGCGGGTGCGGGGCGAAGGCAGGTCGAAGGCAGGGCGAAGATGCTCTCGCATTTGCGGCGTCGCTTTTTTGCGGCGTAGCGCGCAGGGGTGAAATGAAGCATGGCGACTGCGCTGCGGCAGATTGCCACAACGCAGCCACCGGGGGGGGGCGTTTAAAAAGTGCTGCCGCTAGGGCGCTGGTACCGGTAGATCCTGAGTAGTAACCGCGTCGGCCACCACCTCTACATCGTCGGCCTGGGCCACGAAGATCAGATCTTCGTCCGCGCCGGGGTCGTCGTCCACATCGCACAGCATAGCCACGCCGTAAGTCCCGGCGGGGACAAAGCCGATGAGGTAATGGTAGCTGACCGGATCGCCCTCCAGGGGCTCGGCCATCACCGACACGCTGGTTACATAACTGGTGTTGGCGGGGTGCATGTCGTCGGGTACAAAGGGGTCAGGCGCGCCCTCGCGATCATAGAGATAGATAAAAGCGGGCAGGCCGCTGCACTGCTCGCCCAGAAACACCGGCTCGATCTCGCCCGCTATCATCCCCACCTCGGCGTTGTCCACCAGACGCAAGCCAGTGGGTTTAAGCTTGTAGGCGATATTGCCGGGGTTCGAGGGATTTACCACATTCTTGCGCAGATCGAACTCAATCGTGAAACTGCTAGAGCCGCCAGCCACCACCGTCACATAGCCCTTGGGCTTAAACCA
>CAXMSR010000014.1:0-13020 GCA_964195725.1 uncultured Kiloniellaceae bacterium
CGACTTTTCGACGATGCACACTTCTTCGACGAAGATGTCGAAGGGGGAGCCGCCGTAACCGGGGCTGCGCCCCAGGGCACCGGCGATGCGGCCCCAGTTGGGGTCTTCGCCGTGGAGCGCGGTTTTAACGAGCGGGCTCTCGGCGATGGTGAAGGCGATCTTTCGGGCGCTGGCCTCGTCGGCTGCGCCCGTGACGGTTATATCCACCAACTTGGTCGCGCCCTCGCCGTCGCGCACTATCATGCGCGACAGCTCGCGACAGATCGATGTCAGCGCAGCGGCGAAGATTTCCAACCCCTCGCCCCCCTCTTCAATGGCCGGGGCGTCGCTCATCCCCGAAGCCAGAAGCAGCACGGTGTCGTTGGTGGAGGTATCGCCGTCTACGGTTATGCGGTTAAAAGTGCGCTCAACGCAAGCCGAGAGCACTTTTTGCAGCAGTACCGCGTCCACGGCGGCGTCGGTGACGAGAAACGCCAGCATCGTCGCCATGTCGGGGCGGATCATCCCCGCGCCCTTGGCGATGCCGGTTATCAGTATCTCTTCGCCGTCCACGGTGATGGCGCGCTCGGAGATTTTAGGGCCGGTGTCGGTGGTGAGGATCGAGGCGGCAAAGGGCGCGCTGTCCGCTGACAACGTGGCGCAGAGCGGCGCTATCTCCTTCTCCATCCGCTCAAAGGGCAGCGCCTGGCCGATGACGCCGGTGGAGCACACCAGCACCTCTTCGGGAGCGACACCAAGTTCGCTAGCAGCGGAGGCCGACAGGTGCTTGGCGTCTACCATACCGCGCGGCCCGTTGCAGACGTTGGCGTTGGCGGCGTTGACCAGCACGGCCCGCGCCCGCCCGTCGGCGACGCGCTGGCGGCTTAAGGTGACTGGCGCGGCCACGACCTTGTTGCTGGTAAAGACACCTGCTGCGGTGGCTTCGCGCTCGCAGAGGATCAAACCCATGTCGAGCCTGTCGGGGGTTTTAATGGCGGCTCCCACCGCTCCGAATTTAAAGCCCCTGGGCGTCACCGCTATACTCCTCTGCCGTGGCACTTCTTGTATTTCTTGCCGCTGCCGCAGGGGCAGGGGTCGTTTCGTCCTACCGCCGGGCCGTCTTTTTTGACGGTCTTGTCTTCGTTCTCGCCGCTGGTGCCGCGCGACAAGACCATCTGAGTCTCGCGGGTCGGCTTCGCCATCTCTACCGGCGGCGCTTCCTTTTCAGCCAGCTGTATGCGGTAGAGCTGCTCTATCGTCAGCTCTTCGACGTGGTGGCGCATTTCGATAAAGAGCTGGTAGCCCTCCTGTTTGTAGACGACCAGGGGGTTCTCCTGGGCGTAGCCGCGAAGCCCGACGCCGCTCTTGAGGTGGTCGAGGCTCAGCAGATGATCTTTCCAGTGGCTGTCGATGTTGTGCAGAAGGATATAGCGCTGGAGCGACTGTGCGTTTTCGCCGAACTCTTCTAGCCTGCGAGCGTAGCGGACAAGTGCCGTTTCGACGATATGGTCTACGAGGTCGTCTTTCTTTTCCCGCAGCTCGTCATCGGACTCCATGAGCTGTATCTGGAACTGCTTGAAGACCGCTTCACGCAGCCCTTTTATTTCCCATTTCTCCACCGCCTCTTTGGGGGGGCAGCGCTCTTCGACCATCTCGACCGCCAGCCCTTCGGCGATCTCCTTTACCTCGTCTACCAAGGAGTCGGCCCCCAGCACTTCACGACGCCAGCCGTAGATCGATTCGCGCTGGCGGTTCATCACGTCGTCGTACTCCAACAGATGTTTACGAATATCGAAGTTGTGCCCCTCGACCTTGGTCTGGGCGTTCTCGATCGCCTTGGAGATCCAGGGGTGCTGGATGTCTTCGCCGTCTTTTAACCCCAGCTTGGAGAGCAATCCCGATATGCGCTCGGAGCCGAAGATGCGCATGAGATCGTCCTGGAGGCTTAAGAAGAACCGGCTTGAGCCGGGGTCGCCCTGACGGCCCGAACGGCCTCGCAGCTGGTTGTCGATGCGCCGCGATTCGTGGCGCTCGGTGCCGAGGATGTGCAGCCCGCCCGCCGCCAGCACCTTTTCGCGCTCTTCAGAGCACTGCTGCTGGTAGTGTGCCAGGCGCTCTTCGTAGTGGGCCTGCTCCGTCTCGGGGTCTGCGTCGGCCCGCGCCATGAAGACGGGGTTGCCGCCCAGCATTATGTCGGTGCCACGGCCCGCCATGTTGGTGGCGATCGTCACCGCGCCAAAGCGTCCCGCCTGCGCCACGATCTCGGCTTCGCGGTCGTGGTGCTTGGCGTTGAGGACATGGTGTTTAACGCCCTTTCGCTTGAGCATGCGGCTAAAACGCTCGGAATCTTCGATGGAGATAGTGCCCACCAGCAGCGGCTGGCCTTTTTCGTGGAGCTCTTCAATTTCGTCTATGACGGCGTCGTGCTTCTCCTGCCTTGTCCTGAAGATGACGTCGGCATTGTCTTCGCGCACCATCGACCTGTTGGTGGGCAGGACCATGACTTCCAGCCCGTAGGTCTGCTGGAACTCGGCGGCTTCGGTGTCGGCGGTGCCGGTCATACCGGCCAGCTTTTCATACATGCGAAAGTAGTTCTGGAAGGTGACCGACGCGTAGGTCTGGCTCTCGCTGGCTATGCGCACGCCCTCTTTGGCCTCTATCGCCTGGTGAAGCCCGTCGCTCCAGCGCCTGCCGGGCATGAGCCGCCCGGTGAACTCATCGACGATCTGCACTTCGCCGTCGCTGACGACGTAGTCCACGTCGCGCTTGAACATGATGTGGGCGCGCAGCCCCTGATTGACGTGGTGCAGGAGTTCGATATTGCGCGGGTCAAAGAGGTTGTCGATCTTTAGAAGCTGCTCGACTTTTTCGACGCCCCGCTCTGTCAGGGCAGTGGCCTTGGCCTTTTCATCTACGGTAAAGTCGCCGTCGGCGGGCTCTTCGCCCTTGACCTCTTCAGTCTGGGTCGAGCGCACGAGCTTCGGGATGATCTTGTCGATGACGTAGTACTTTTCAGTCGAGTCTTCCGAGGCACCGGAGATGATCAGCGGTGTGCGCGCCTCGTCGATGAGGATCGAGTCAACCTCGTCGACAATGGCGTAGTAGAAGCCGCGCTGCACGTATTCATCGAGGCGAAACTTCATGTTGTCGCGAAGATAATCGAAACCGAATTCGTTGTTGGTGCCGTAGACGACGTCGCTTGCGTAGGCCTCGCGGCGCTGGTCGTCGTCGAGGCCGTGGATGACGACCCCCACGGAGAGGCCCAAAAGCGGTAGATCGCCCCCATCCACTCGGAGTCGCGGGTGGCAAGATAATCGTTTACCGTGACTACGTGTACGCCGCGCCCGGTGAGCGCGTTTAGGTAGACGGGCAGGGTGGACATGAGGGTCTTGCCCTCGCCGGTCTTCATCTCGGCGATCTTGCCCTCGTGGAGCACCAGGCCGCCGATTATCTGGCAATCGAAGTGGCGCATCTCAAGCACGCGCCAGGCCGCTTCGCGCACTACTGCAAAGGCCTCGGGCATGAGCGCGTCGAGGGTCTCGCCCTGAGCTACGCGCTCTTTGAACTCTTCGGTTTTGCCGACCAGCTCTTCATCAGTGAGCGCGCTTACCTGCTCGGCGAACTCTTTGACCTGATCAACTATGGGTTGCATACGCTTTAGTTCGCGATCGTTTCGCGTTCCAAATATTTTAGTGAGTGTCTTGCCGATCATCTTATTTTCTCCACGCTACACGCCGGGGCGCTAGCGGTTATTTCACGCGGGTATTTGCAGAACCTTCTGTAGCCGACCGACACGGCGACGGCACAGGAAACGGTGTATGCTAACACCCCATTCATGCGCAGTCAAAAGAGGTTTTCAACGGGGTTTGCCCAAGGAGGCCTCCGTATTGTTTCTGAGCTTTTAAAAGCAAAACCGTCATGCGCGCATCAGCTCAAATCGCGCATGCCGCGCCTGTGACGCGAGCGTAGTTTGCCGTGCGTTAAAGCGCGAGCGACAAGGGCAGGTGAAGGTGGCGCGCGATGGACAAAAGCAGCCACTTCCACAGGTCGCGGCCCATGGGCGGGGCGGGCTAGATATCTTGCAGGAGTTTGCTCACCCGGGCGACTTCTTCGGGGGAGAAAAGATCGCGAGGCGGTTTTTGTGCGGCATCTCCGGCGTCTTCGCCGGCGCTTTTGTAGAGGAGCCTGCCAAGAGCAATTTCGCCGCGCGCCATAAGATCCGAGGGCCCTGTCGCGCCCTCGGCTATCTTCGCCACCTCGGACGGCTCTAAAAGCCCGGCGTTGGCGCTCATTACCAGGCGGTGGTTCAGTATCCGGCCCAACTCTTCGGCGGTGTAGGGGGCAAGCTCAAGGCTCGTCATGCCGTCGAGAGGCGCGCGCCCTTCTCCGCAAAAGACAAAGCTGGCCAGGGGCTGCTCCAGGACTTTTAAACCAATAAGTATTTGAGCTTCTTTGAGCGCGCCGCCGGCGAGAGGGTCGGGTGCGGTCAGGGCGAACACCGCGCCGCCGCGCCACAGCCCGTCGAGGAGGACGGCGTAGAGACTTTCGCACTTTTCAATGTGGGTGGGGGGCACCGGCTTGTCGCTCAGGCGACGAAAGAGGGCCTCGATGAAGACTTCGCCGTCGGTTGGGGGCGGGGAGTTGATAACTGCGACTGGCAGCGCAAGCGACGACGCCTTTGCGGCGAGGTGGCTCATGAATGCCTGGCGTCCGCTGCCCGGCGCGCCCTTTACCCAGACGCTGCCCCCTGCCCGAAGGACTCCGAGCGCGCTGGCGATGAGCTCGCGTATTCTGCGGCTCTCCCAGTAGAGTTCAGCCGAGTAGCCCCCGGCGAAGGGGCTCTCTTTTAACCGTTGCGGCTGGCCGGAGATCATCCTCCGCTGTACTTGCGAGCACTTTCGACTCTCTGCATTACGTCGCGATGGCCCGGATCGATCGCCGCTGCCTTCTCGAAAGAGACGAGCGCGCCTTCAAAGTCTTTTTCCTGCTCGTTTATGACGCCGATCTCGTAGAGGATCGCCACGCGATCCTGGGCGTCGTTGGAGGGCACGGCCAGCGCCAGGCGAAGAGCGGCGCGGGCGTCGCTAAGCTGCCCGGTCTCCTGATAGACCATCGCCATGGAGGTGTAGGCGTCTTTCGCCTTCTCGGTGTGGCGCGAGGCGTTTTGGAATTCATTGAGCGCCTCGTCCAAGAGCCCCATCTCTTTGTAGGCGATACCCAGATCGTAATGGGTGTTGAAGTCTCCATCGTCGAGCTTTTCGGCGACGCCGGATTTGAATTCCTGCACTATGTCGTCGAGCTCGGAGATCTCGACGTCTTCAAACCCTGCGATCGTCCCTGCCATTTTGAAATCCAGCTCGCCAAGCTCGAACTTTGGCCTGGAGAGGTCTTCTCCCTGCTCTAGAGTGGCGGGCGGCGTCCAACCCAGCCGTTCCAGCCGCTCTATGATGGGCCCATACTCTCCCTGGGTCTCCATCAATTTGGTCAGCAGGTTGATCGCCTCCTGCTCTTGGCCGCCTGAGATAAGCTCGTCAACACCGACCAGCTGCTGCTCCAGCGCATCGATCCGCTCCTGGTGCCCCTCTTTCGAGCGGTCGAGGGTCTTTAGCCCCTCAACCGCTTGCGCGTGGTCGGGGAACACTTCAATTATCGCCTCGTAAACATGCTGCGCTTCCAGCTCGCGCTGCTTCCCGCCAAGGATGCTCGCGATGTTGAGCTGCTCTGCCACCCAGCTCTCCCGATCGCTCTGGCGCCAGTAGAGGTCGCGCAGCTTCTGGAGGACGGTTATGTTCTCTGGGTCGCCCTCGCGAAGCTCTTCGAGCTTGGCGCGTGCTTTGTCTTCAAGGCCGTATTTGAGGTAGAGGTCGGCTTCCAGCACACCGGACTCGGCGTTGGCGGCGGCGGAAGTTGTTGTGGGTGCGGCTCCACCAATGGAATCGGTGACGGAGTCAAAATCGCCAAGGTCCATCAGGAGCTCGTCGTCCTCTGCTACTTCTGCTATGGGCTCGACGATCGGCTCGGGAGAGGGGATCGCTCCCCCCGGCCCGCCGACCGCGAGCAGCGCTTCAGCGTCGTCGGGGCAGAGCTCGGAGACCTTGCGGTAGTAGAGCTCTTCCTGGGAGGTCAGCCCCTTTTTGCCGTAGATGGAGGCCAGCTCTTTGTACCACTGCATCAGCTCTTCGTCGTCTCCCCTGGCCTGGGAGATGGCGGCCAGCTGCTCCAGGATGAAGAGGTCTTGCGGGTCTTCTTCGTGGATGCTCAAGGCGACCTTCCGGGCGTCGGACAGGTTGCCCAGCGACAGGTTGGCCCTGATGGTGTAGAGGCGAAGATCGCGGTCCTGCGGGTTGGCGGCGATCCCCTGCTGTATGACGCCCAGCGCTTTTTCGTCTTCGCCCAGATCCAGGTACTGGCGCGCCAGCGGCTTGACCATCTCCAGGTGGCGGTTTGATTTGTCGTAGAGGCTCTCCATCAGCTTCAGGAGTTTTCGCGCGTGGCCTTCGCCGCGAAGCTGAACCACTACCTTTTCAAGGATGGCGCCGAACTCGTCGATGCGCTCCTCTTCCAGATAGACCTCGGCCAGATGCACCTTGATGGCGAGGTTGTTCGGGGCGAGCGATTCCATGCGGGTAAGCAGCTCGCCTGCTTCGGCTGTGCGGCCGTCTTTGCGGAGCAGATCGACGGCGGCCTTGAACGCGGCTATGGCGTCGCCGGTGAGCTTTTGTTGCAGATAGAGCTCGGCCATCGCCTTGAAGTTTTCAGCGTTTGTCTTGTCCAGCCGCAGCGCCTGCTTCCACATGGCGATGGCGCGCACTACAAAGCCCTTCTCAAGATAGGAGTCGGAGATGCGGCGGCACTCCTCGATGGCTTCCTCTTTTTTACCGAGTTTGGCGTAGATGTCGACCATCTTCGCCCGGGTGCGCATATCCTTGGGGTCGATGGCGAGGAGCTTTTGAAACTCGGTTGCCGCTTTTTTCAGTTGCCCCTTTTGAAGGAACTTTATGGCGTTCTTCTCTATCTTGTTTTTATCTATTGCCATTTTTTCCCACTATCCTTCGGTTTTTGCTGCATAAGTTGCGGCATCGAGCAAGGAGGCGTCGGGCTTGCCGTCAACCTTCACTCGCATGATCCACCCCGCTCCGTAGGGGTCGTCGTTTATCTCTTCGGGCGCGTCTTCAAGGGCGTCGTTTATCTCCAGCACTTCGCCTGTGACGGGGCTAAAGAGCTCGGAGACCGACTTTGAGGACTCGATCGAGCCGAACACTTCCCCCAGCGCTATCTGCTGTCCCACTTCGGGGAGCTCTACAAATACGATGTCGCCCAGCTCGTCCTGGGCAAAATCGGTGATGCCGACAGTGGCCACACCATCGCCCTGCCGCGCCCAGGTGTGCTCGGGGTGATAGAGGAGACCTTCAGGGGTTTGCATCTCGTCAGCTCCTAGTCGGTCTGTAAAAGTGCGGCTACCGCGCCAAGCTCTTTGGGCAGCGTAGTTATCGCTTCATATCCCTCGGCCCCTATCCACACGGTGTCTTCCAGGCGCACGCCGAGCTTTCCGGGCAGATAGATTCCAGGCTCTATTGTAATCACCATTGCCTCTTGGGCAAAGTCGTTTGTACGAAAGCTGACCGCCGGAGCTTCGTGGACTTCAAGCCCCACGCCGTGGCCAGTGCCGTGACCGAAGTACTCTGCGTACCCAGCTTCATCGATGACGCTACGCGCGGCGCGATCGATGTCGCGCAATAGCACCCCCGGCTTTATCGCCGCCAGGGCGGCTCTCTGCGCCTTTAACACTGTATTGTATACTGTAACTGTCTCGGCGTCGACTTCCCCGACTGGAATAGTCACAGTTTGGTCGGAACAATAGCCGTCCAGAATCACTCCGAAATCCACTACGACCAGCTCGCCGGGGGCAAAGGGGCGGCTGCCAGGAGTGGCGTGGGGCAGCGCTGCGCGTGGCCCGCCCGCAACAATGGTGTCAAAAGAGAGCCCCTGCGCGCCCAGGCCGATCGCCTGAAGATGAAAGTCGCGGGCGATCTGCGCCTCGGTGACGCCGGGCTGTATGCCGGGCATTACGGCCATGAGCGCCTCTTCGGCCAGCGCAGAGGCGGCGCGCAGACGCGCCAGCTCGCCCAGGGACTTGCACATCCTTAGGCGCGTGGCCATGCCGTCAAGCGCGACCGGCTGGGCTCCTGCGAGGAGCCGCTTAAAACGCTCAAACCGCTTGGCGCTCATGGTTGCGGTCTCGACACCCACGTAACCGGCGCAGCGGGCGGCTATAAGTTCAGCGCACTTTGCGTCGAGGTCGGCGGCGATGACGGTCGCGGCCACCGACACCTGGGCAGTGGCCTGGAGCGCGTAGCGCGAGTCGGTGATGAAATAGCTGCCCGCCTCCATTACCAGCAGGAGCCCGTTGGAGCCGGTGAAGCCGCACAGGTAGCGTATGTCGAAGAGATCGGTCACCGCCACGGCGTCGAGCCGCTGCTCTTGCATCAGGGCAAGAAGCGTTTCCAGTGGGTGCGAGGCGGTTTGTCCCGGTGTCATGGCGGCCATTGTGAGTGTTGGGGTGGCTTACTTCGCGGCGAGGTTGCCGACAAGCGCGCGAAGGCCAAGGAGGTAGGAGTCGGGGCCAAAGCCCGTTATCACCCCCACCGCCACGTCGGAGAGAAAGGAGTGGCTCCTGAACTCTTCGCGTGCGTGGACGTTGGACAGGTGTACTTCGACAAAGGGCAGCTTCACCGCTAAAAGGGCGTCGCGAAGGGCTACCGAGGTGTGGGTGTAGGCGGCGGGGTTTATCACTATGCCGTCGATGGAGGTGCGAGCGTCTTGCACGGCGTCCACGAGCGCGCCTTCGTGGTTGGATTGAAAAAAGGCGAGCTCTACGCCCAGCTCGGCGGCGACACCCTCAAGGGAGGCTTCGATGTCGGCCAGGGTCTTGTCGCCGTAGACACCCTGTTCGCGCACACCCAAAAGGTTGAGATTGGGGCCGTGTATGACAAGAACCTTCAAGGGCATATCCTCCGCTTGTGCATTAGTGCAAACACATTAAAACCACATATTCGCTACAGGTTACAACCCAATAATGTGCGCTGAGTGTCAGCGGCGCGTGCGAAACTCTCTGACCCGCGAAAGCCACTGCTGTAGCGGCGCATGATCTGGGGCCGCGCTTTCATCGCCAGCGCCTCTGGCGAGCTGAAGGGCTATCTTTTTCTCCAGAGCTTTTCGCATGCGCTCTATGCCAGTGGGCAGCTCAGTGGGCGAGGGCTCCAGCTCTCTTTGCGCCTGGGCTGGCAGGTCGCGCCGCAGATACGCATCCGCGCGGAGCAGCGCTGCCCAGGGCGCGTCAATTCCACCCAGGACGCGCAGCGACTCTGAAGGTGGCAGGGCAGGAGCCCACAGGGGCAATGTATCGCGGGAGCCTCTTTGCCCAAGCGCGCTCAGGCGCTCTTTAACGCTCGCTGCTTGCAATGGGTGCCTTTCTCAGGTGTGCGCCTTACCTACCGAGCAATCGCACAGATCATTTAGCTACAGTATAAGTAGTAATACAAAACAACGCCGAGGGTAACCCGGCGTTGTTTGATACGGTTCTATGTAGTTGCCCTACCTGGCTCTCGTCTGTCAGCTCCAGGTGATTTGCCTGTGGCTAGGGGACAACTATGGGGCAAAAATCAGGCACGGTGGTAATTGGGTAGTTGTAATCACCGGTGTGCGTCAGATAAGCAGCTCCGTTAATATGCTTGGTGTAGCTCTCGCCAGTTCCTCCACCGGGAAGCAGTTCTTCAACGCTGATTGTTAAATCCAGGTCATATTCGGAAAGCGCAAGGCGCATAGGTTCAGCATACAGCGTGTTGCAGACATCAGATGCCCACAGGTACCGCTCGACGATCTGGTTTCGCAACGCCATGGGGAACAACGGTGAGATTGAAATTGGAACCGCGCCGTTGGGCGGGATTACAAATGCGACATTATTTGGCACTATGCCGTCCCACGACACACCAATTGAATCCGTTATTTCTACCGTTATCCGGCTTATTCGTAGATCCAGGCCGCCATTTGGCAAATCTGCATCACCCAGTCTGGGGTAATTGCGTAGCACAAGGTTCAATACATTATTGTCGAATTCAAACGTCATCGAGCCATCTTCATCAATAGTAGTAGCAAACTCTACTTCTGCAGCTGGCATTGAATCGACAACCATTCTTGCATGTTCGTCGTCATTCACCAAGCCGATGTCTTCTCCACATCCCCAGAGCAGCAGCACCATGAAGACCGGTATCAACCACAGACGTGAATGTTTATTGCGCAATGCCATGATTTGTCTCCTCCGGCCTGTTAACGCCGTATGGTTGGAATCTCTTTTTTTTACTTCGCGGCGTCAAAGGTGGCTTCTAGCAGATCGCCTTCGATCTCCACGCCCCAACGCGCCTTGCCAATTCCCAGCGGCAGCACCCATTTGGTTTTGCCGCCTTCGCGCTTCTTGTCAAAACGAAGTGCTTTTAATATATCGCTAAACTCGATGTTCGAAGGGCGCAGCTCATAGCCCCAGTCTTCAAGTAATTTTCTGATGCGTCCGGCGTCGGCTGTGGATAGCTGCGCCGTCTTTTGTGCCAAGGTAACCGCAAACGCCATCCCCATCGCGACGGCTTCGCCGTGGTTGGGCCCGGTAAACCCGGCTGCCGCCTCCACTGCATGACCAAAGGTGTGGCCCAGATTCAAAAGAGCGCGCTGTCCACCTTCGCGCTCGTCGTCGGCCACCACTTTTGCCTTTACCGCCACTGCCCGCGACACCGCCTCTTCCAGCGCTTCGGGCTCGTTCATCAGGTCCGGGCCATGCGCTTCCAGAAGCTTGAAGAGCGTCTCGTCGCCCAGGATGGCGGCCTTTATCAGCTCGGCCATGCCCGAGAGCAACTCGCGGTGCGCCAATGTGTCGAGCAGCTCTAGATCGGCTACAACCAGTTTCGGCTGGTGAAAGGCGCCGATCAGGTTTTTGCCGCCCGGATGATTGACGGCAGTCTTGCCGCCGACGGCCGAGTCGACCTGGGCCAGCAGCGTTGTCGGCACCTGAACAAACCGGATGCCACGCTGGTAGGCGGACGCCGCATAACCACCGATATCGCCGACCACACCGCCTCCGAAGGCCACCACCATGTCGCCGCGCTCCATGCCCAGGCCGATCATCCGATCCCAGATGGTGCTCAGGGTGGTGACGGTTTTGCTCGTCTCTCCCGGCTCGATATCAATCCAGCCCAAGAGAGCGACGGCGGTATCTTCAAGTGCCTTTTCAAAGAGCGTCCGGTAGTGCCCGCTCACCGTGTGGTCGCTTATCACCGCGACCCGACGGGTGGACAGCAACGCTTTTGCCTGGCTTACGTCGCCAAGCCCACCTACCAACCCCCGCCCTACTACTACTTCGTATGAGCGCTGGGCAAGCTCGACGCGTATGCTTCTCAACTTGTCGGTTCCTTTTTTCAACCCTGCATGAGGGAGAGAACTTCCTCTGCTACCTCTTGCGGGGTTTTACCTTTTGTATCTACCTGCAACTTTACCGAATCGTAGTGTTCGGCACGAGCGCTGTAGAGCGATTCGAGCTCCTCAAGGCCAGCCCTGGCGAGGGGACGCTTGTCGGAGTCGCCTTTAATTCTCGCAAACGCAAGCGCAGGGTCTACTCTCAAGTTTACTACGAAGTGCCCTTTGAGCAGTTGACGGTTCGCGCTCTGTGTCAGCACTCCTCCGCCGGTCGCCAGCACCATCGATTCGTTTTCAAGCGTTGCTTTCAGAATCCTTGTCTCAAGGGTGCGAAAGTATTCTTCGCCCTCTTTTTCAAAGATCTCGGAGATCGACCTGCCCTGCGCTCTTTCAATTTCGCTATCGAGGTCAAGCTCAATCCAGTCAAGCTTTTGGGCGATGTATCTGGCTACCGAACTTTTTCCGGCACCCATGAACCCGGTGAGTATCAGGCTTTTTTCCACCGGCGCTCCAACTCCTCAAGGTACGCTGACAAGTTGCGCTCCATCTCGCCGACCGAGTCGGCACCGAATTTCTCCTGCATCGCCGCCGCCAGCTCCAGAGCCAGCATCGCTTCGCCCACTATGGAAGCCGCAGGCACCGCGCAAACGTCGCTTCTCTCACGCGAGGCGTCCGCCGCTTCTCCAGAAGCCAAATCCACGGTCGCCAGAGGCTGCATCAGCGTGGGGATCGGCTTCATCGCCGCCCTCACCCACACCGGCTCGCCATTGGTCATTCCCCCTTCAAAGCCGCCTGCCCGGTTTGACCTGCGACGGTAACCACCCCGGCGCGAGTCCCCCGGCCCTCCGCGCTCGATCTCGTCGTGGACTTTGGAGCCCGGCGCCTGGGCGACTTGAAAGCCTATGCCTATCTCGACACCCTTTATCGCCGGTATCGACAGAAGCGCTCTGCCGACACGGGCCTCTAGGCGGCTCTCCCATGTCACATGGCTTCCGAGCCCGACGGGTGCGCCGGTGGCAAAGCAGATAAACGCGCCTCCGACGGTGTCGCCCTCTTGGCGGATGGCGTCGATGTGACGCTTTGCGGCCTCTTCGGCTGTTTCGTCCGGCATACGCACCTGCGAGCTCTCGGCCTTTTGGTGCATAAGCTCCCACTCGTCGCTGTGGGTGCTCACGACCTCGCCTATCCGCTCTACGAATGACCCTATGCGAATGTCAAAGAACTTAAGGATCGCCTTGGCGACTGCGCCTGCGGCGACTCTTCCCGCCGTCTCACGCGCGCTTGAACGCTCTAGCACGTCCCTTGCGTCGTCCAGCGAGTATTTAAGCACTCCCGATAGATCCGCATGGCCCGGACGAACCCCCGTTACCGGCTGGGCCTTGCCCCTGTGGCGCGGGTCTGAGGACATGGCCTCAAGCCAGTTCTCCCAGTCCTTATTGCGAATGGTCAGGGCGATGGGGGCGCCAGTGGTTTTACCCCACCTGACACCGCCGTTAATCTCTACCCTGTCGGTTTCAATCGCCATCCTGCCGCCGCGCCCATAGCCGCTCTGGCGCCGCGCAAGATCCGTATTTATCTGCT
>CAXMSR010000015.1:0-12966 GCA_964195725.1 uncultured Kiloniellaceae bacterium
GAGCAGGTATTGGATGGGGCTGACGCCCATGGTCGTAATCGCGTCGATCTGCTCGGTGACCCGCATGTTGCCGAGCTCGGCGGCGATGGCGCTCCCCGCGCGCGCGGTGACCATGACCGAGAGGTAGACGCCGTGGGTTGTCTGTTCGATAGGGTCGGCTCCGGGCCGCGCGATGGCGATGCGGTTGACCCCGTCGCGGTAGGCGACGCGCACCTGCACCACGCGCGGGTCCAGAGCGCGGGCTATCCGTTCGGCCTCGCGGCAGAGCGCCACCTTCTCTTCCAGGGTGCGTCCGGTGAAGGGGGTGGCTACCGGGGTGTAGTGTTTCCGGAGAGCGCCGATGCTGAAGGGAGCTGTGGCGGTGTTCGCAGCGTTTGCAGTACTTGCAGCGTTTGCAGTAGAGGGGTGCCCGCTCAGGCGCAGGAGATCGTCGCCCAGCTTTTTTATCTCTGCGGGCGAGGGCGCGCCCAGATGCCCGAAGAGGGTTTGGCCGCTTTGACCGCCAGCATGGTCGGGGCAGGGGCCGGGCAGCACTAGGCGCAGCGCGCCTCCCACCGTTATGGGCTGGGTGAGCTCTTCGATTCTGGAGTCGTCCAGCACGATCAGGGTAGAGGCGGCGCTCTGCTCGAAGTAATCGGCCAGCGGCGCGGCCGTAGCATTGGCGTCGGTGTCGGCAGCGGCGCAGCGCGCCAGTTTTGCCGCCGCCTCGGCCCCCGCAGCTAGCGTGGAGTTTGTCCGGTTCCCCATTGAATCACCTCGATCCCGAATTCTTCTACGAGCGCGTCTATGGCGACTCTCAGCTCGTCTTCCATGTCTTTTCCGGTCAGCAGGAGCACCAGCCCGTCGCTGTCGGGCAGCGTCGTGGGAATGCAGAGCCCCTCGTAGGCCTCGGTTATGTAGCGGATGAAGAAGATGTCGGGCTTCGCCATCTTCACGATCACCCAGATCTCTTCGGGCGGCCCGGGCGTCGGGTCGGGTTTGTCAGTCATATCAGCGTCTGCCTTTACAGGGTTTTCACCCCCGGCGGGGCGAGTACACACATAGTGGGTAACGGGTATACCATTTGTTTGGCAACCCCCTCAAGCAGAGGTTGCTCCGTCGCTCTTAAAGAGGGGAATGGTAGTTTTCCCGGTTTTTTGGTATTGTATGATTCTGTAACATAAAAGGTGATTGTGTGAATGATGTATTAAATTGATTATAACGAGAGCAGGGTCAACGTAGTTGAGAACACTGCTGTATTGACGCCATGTTTACTCATGGTATTGTGTTTTAGTTGTGAAAGGATGATAATAGCGGCACAATGCGTAACTTGACGATAACGACGGCGTTGACCGTATTGGTTGTCTGGTCGATGACGGGCTGCGTATCCCAAGCGGGTACAGTGCGCGCTACGACAGACCCCCGTGTGGACGAGCTGGCGCAAAAGCAAGAGCTCCTCACCCTCAGGATGAACGAGCTCGCACAGAGGCTACTGGACGTACAGGCGCGGCTCAATCAGGTAGAGGATTTCTCTTCTCGCCCTGCCGAGCAGGAAACGCCCAAGCGCGAAGTGGTAAAGCTCCAGCCGCCCACGGTAGAGACTGTGCCGGTGGCAAAGGCCGTCCCCGCAGGCAAGGCACAGCCTGTTCGGCAGCCGGGCCAGGTCGGCCAGATGGGCCAAGCTGGCCAAACCGGTCAGCCGGGCCAGGCAGGTCAAACTGGTCAGACGGGCCAGACCGGGCAGGCAGCGCAGAAGAGGGTCCAGGCCGTTATGGACGCCCCCACCAGGGCATACCAGAGCGCCTACACCCTCTATCGCAAGGGGCAGTACGCCAAGGCGATACTTGATTTTGAAGATTTCGTGGGGCAGTACCCGAACCATGGCTACGCCGACAGCGCCCAGTTCTGGATAGGCGAGTCGTACTTCTCGCAGGGCGTGTACGAGCAGGCGATAGTAGAGTTCAACCGGGTGGTCAACGCCTATCCTCAGGGCAAGCGGGCTCCCGACGGCCTGCTGATGATAGGCGATGCATATGAAAAGCTCGGCCAGCCCGACAGGGCCAGGGCCATTTACAATCGACTCATTGCGCAGTATCCAGCAAGCGAAGCTGCGTATATGGCAAAAAAGCGCAACAATACCCCCTGACGGGGATGGGAGGGCGTCGTGAAAGCCAAATGGATCATCGCCGCTTGTCTGTTAGTAACGGTAGCAGTAGCAGCCAATGCCACCGACAAACCTCACACGGTAGTGAAGGGAGATACCCTTTGGGATATCTCCGACCAGTATAAGAGCGATCCGTTCTACTGGCCCAACCTCTGGTCGCACAACCCCCAGGTACACAACCCGCACTGGATCTATCCCGGCGAGACGATCTATTTTGGCGCTGACCGGCCAGCCCCCGCGCCCACGGTGCGCGAGGTGAGGTTGCCGCTGGTGCGTCTGGTGCCCGAGTCCAAGGTCGAAGAGGTCGCAGCGGGTGGGGATGATGCCATGCAGAGCAGGAAAAACATGCTCAGCCTCAGCGAACGCAGAGCACAGGACTATATTTCTGCCGAGCGCGTTGTAAGGCTGGGTACTGTGGACAGCCCGCGTTACGCCAAAGAGATCTACGCCGCCTCAGAAGAGGTCGAGTTCATCGCCGTTGACGGTTCGGGGCTAAAAGCCGGCGACATGGTCACCCTCTTTAACGACACCAGGCCGATCATGCACCCCAACACCGGTGGACGCATGGGCTTTCACGTAGACGTCGTGGGCTACGCCAAGGTAGTCGAAGTAGGTGAAGGCGGCGATCGTGGGCGCATACAGATCACCAAGACCTACGACACTGTCTCCGACGGCTACGGTCTTATGAGCTACCGCGAGCCGGTGGTAATGGTCGAAGTGACCGAGGCCCCCCTGGAAATGAACGGCTTTGTAGTGGCTGGCGATCGCCCCTTTATGCTCTTCTCCGAGTTCGACGCGGTCTTCCTCGACAAGGGTGGTGACGACGGCTTGAAGCCGGGCATGATGCTCTCTATGCCGATCCCGGAAGAGTCGAGTGTTTCCGAAGGTTTCAGCTACTCCTTCGGTCGGCCAGTAGCCACTGTAGTGGTGGTCTCTACCGAAGCCGCGACCTCCACCGCCTTCATCATCAACAGCGACAGGGCGGTTCTTGCGGGACAAAGGTTTGTTGCTTCAGCCGATTCCCCTTGACACGATGGAATTTCCTTACTTATAGTTCGCGTTTTCTCCGGACCCGGGGAAAGGTGCGCCCTGAGTTGAGGGGCCACCACGGTCGGGTACGTTTGACGCGCTAAAATGCCTTGTAACAGCTGGCTAAAAGTGCTCGTGACGTTGCTTTCGCGGGTGTAGCCGGGGTTGCGGGCTGCAAATATGACGCAGAGGTTGTTGACCAATGTTTGAAAGCCTTTCCGATAAGCTCTCGGGCGTCTTCAAGACGCTGCGGGGCAAGGGCAAGCTCGGCGAAAAAGATGTCGATGCCGCCATGCGGGAAGTGCGTGTAGCGCTTTTAGAGGCCGACGTCTACTACAAGGTAGTAAAGCAGTTTGTCGCCGACGTAAAAGCGCGCGCGCTGGGTACCGAGGTGATGCAGAGCCTCACCCCCGGCCAGACGGTGGTGAAGATAGTGCGCGAAGAGCTGCAGCGGGTGATGGGTGAAATCCACGAGCCCCTCGACCTTCGCGCGGCACCCCCGGTGCCGGTGCTGATGGTGGGGCTGCAGGGGTCGGGCAAGACGACCACCTGCGGCAAGCTCGCCCTGCACATGCGCCAGAAGATGGGGCGCAGGCCTTATCTGGTGCCCGCCGACATCTACCGCCCGGCGGCGATAGAGCAGCTCAAAAAGCTGGGAGCCGAGATCGACGTGCCGGTCTTCGACACCGACCCCGCAAGGGATCTGGTGGAGACCTGCAAGAGTGCGCTCGAAGCTGCAAAGATAGCGGATTGCGATACACTCATCATCGACACCGCAGGCCGACTGCACGTAGATGAAGAGTTGATGGACGAGCTTGCCCGGATCGTCGAGGCGGTTTCGCCGCAAGAAACGCTCCTGGTGGCGGACGCCATGACGGGCCAGGACGCGGTGAACGTCGCCAAAGAGTTCGACAGCCGTCTGGGGCTCACCGGCGTAGTGCTAACCAAGATGGACGGCGACGCCAGAGGTGGTGCCGCGCTGTCGGTGCGCGCCGTTACCGGCAAGCCGATAAAATACGTAGGCGTCGGAGAAAAGATCGACGCCCTTGAGCCCTTCGCCCCCGATCGCATCGCTTCGCGCATCCTGGGCATGGGCGACGTCCTCTCGCTGATTGAGCGTGCCGAGTCCGCCATGGGCGAAGAGGACGCCAAAAAGATCGAGGAGAAGCTCCTCAAGAATCAGGGTTTTACCCTCGACGATTTTCGCGATCAGATGCTGATGGTGAAAAAGATGGGCGGCCTTGAGAGCCTGATGGGGATGATCCCCGGAGCAAAGGGCGTCCAGGTAGACGAGAACGAGCTGGTGCGGGTAGTCGCGATAATCGACTCGATGACGCGCCAGGAAAGAGCGCGGCCCGGCTTGCTAAACGCCAGCCGTCGCCGTCGCATAGCGCGCGGCAGCGGCACCAGGGTCGAAGAGATCAACCGCCTGTTAAAGCGCTTTCGCGAAGCCCAGTCGATGATGAAGAAGATGGGCAAGCTCGGAAGGCTCGGCAAGGGCAAGATGGGCAGGGGGATGCAGAAGATGCTAGGCAAAGGAATGGGAAAATCGCCCTTCTCGACGTAACGAGACCGGGCCTATATGAATGCTGTAGCTCCACTGACGGAGCTACAGCGACCAGGAGAGAAACAAGATGGCAGTTAAGATTCGTTTGGCCCGTCACGGTGCCAAAAAGAGCCCCTATTACCGCATCGTTGCGGCAGACAGCAAGTTCCCCCGCGACGGCAGGTTTCTGGAGGTGTTGGGCACCTACAACCCTCTCACCGATCCGGCGACGATCACCGTCAAGCCCGAGCGCATTAAAGAGTGGCTGAGCAAGGGCGCTATCGCTTCGGACACGGTCAAAAGCCTGTTCAAGAAGGCCGGCGTCTTCAAGGCCGCTGAAGCCGTAGAGGCTGTAGAGGCTGAGTAGAACTGCGCCGGTTCCTCCGGGCCCCGAGGGCGAGACCCTTGTGGCGGTGGGACGGCTGGGTCGGCCCCACGGAGTGCTCGGTGAAGTTCGCATGGATCCTATGGGCGGTATGCCCAGGGGGTTAAAGGGCTACAAGACCTTCTATCTGGCCGCAAAAGACGCGCAAACGGTTGAGCCGCTAAAGATCGATAGCTGGCGCAGCCACTCGCAGTGGATACTGCTCACCCTCCAGGGGGTGCGCGGACGCGAGGCGGCAGCCCGGGTGACCGGGTCCACCGTCTACGTCCCCAGAAGCGAGCTGCCGGGGCTAAAAGCCGACGAGTACTACTATACCGATCTTTTGGGCAGCGAAATAAAGTCGCCCGAGGGCGAGGTGCTGGGTGTGGTAGAAGACGTCAAGGACTGGGGAGAGTACGACATGCTTATGGTCAGCACAGGCCGCAAGCAGTGGATGTTCCCCGTGCTTGAGCGGTATGTAAAAGAGATCGACGTCGCTGGAAAGTGCATCGTAGTCGATCTGCCCGAAGGGTTGCAGCCGTGAGCTCTCAGTCGCTGAAGTTTACTGTTATAACGCTCTTCCCCGAGTATTTCTCAGGGCCCTGCGGGGCAGGGATACTGGGACGAGCGATAACGGATGGTTTGATAGAGCTGGAGCTTGTCGATCTTCGCGAGTTCGGCGAGGGCAAGCACCGGATGGTCGACGACACGCCTTATGGCGGCGGCGCCGGGATGCTCATAAAGGCCGGGCCGGTGGTCGAAGCGATAGAAGCCGTGCGTGCGCGCGACCCCGAAGCGTGGGTGGTGCTCTTGACCCCCCAGGGTCGGCGTTTTGAGCAGGCAGTCGCCAGAGAGTTCTCCGGGCGCAGCTCCCTGGTTTTCGTCTGCGGACGCTACGAGGGGTTTGACGAACGCATCCGCTCTTACGTGGATGAAGAGGTTTCACTGGGTGACTTTGTGCTGATGGGCGGCGAGGCCGCAGCGTTGGCGATGATAGAGGCGGCGGCGCGGTTGGTGCCCGGAGTATTGGGCGATATCGAGTCCACCACCGAAGAGTCGATGGCCGACGGGCTTCTGGAGTACCCGCACTACACGCGGCCCCGCGAGTTTCGGGGGAGCGAGGTGCCCGAGGTGCTTCTTGGCGGCAACCACGCCGAGATAGCCCGCTGGCGAAGCGAGATGGCGCAAAAGCGCACACAGCTAAGAAGGCCCGACCTGCTTAGGTCGAAGCCGGATGAGGGCGGGACACAGTAGTGAGGCAGAAAAGTTATCTCGCGCTAATGCACTACCCTGTAGTCGACAAGGTGGGCGATCAGATAACCAGCGCGATCACGTCGCTGGATCTGCATGACTTCTCCCGCCTGGCTCGCACCTATGGGCTTGGCGGGGTCTTTGCGCAGACCAACCTGCCGCAGCAGATCGAGCTGATGCAGCGGCTTTTGGCGCACTGGCTAAAGGGCGGCGGAGCTGCGTACAACCCCAACCGCTGCGAGGCGTTGGGGGTACTGGAATTTGTCGAGAGCTTCGACGCGATGATCGACAAGGTGCGCGACCAGTGGGGCACCGAGCCTCTGGTGACCGCGACCAGCGCCAGGCATGTGGAAAAATCGGTTGAGTACGCCGAGGCCCGCCGCTTGATCGAAGAGAGCGAGCGGCCCGTTATAGTACTTTTCGGCACGGCCTGGGGGCTCGCCCCGCAAGTCTTTGAGCGGTGCGACTGGGTGATCAAGCCGATCGGTTCGCCAAGCGGGTACAATCACCTCTCGGTCAGGAGCGCGGCGTCGATAACGGTTGACCGGCTTTTCGGGTAACTTATCGTCGCAGCCACAATAAATATCAGGCAATGCAGATAGAAGTAACACGAGACTGTTAATAACCGGATTTCGTAATAGCGAGATCGTTTTAGTTGAAAGAGAACAGAGGAGAAAGATCGTATGAATGCGATAGAGCGGATTGAACAGGGCCAGCTTCGCATGGATGTTCCCCGGCTGCGCGCCGGCGACAAGGTAAAGATTCACTACCGCATCCGTGAGGGAGATAAAGTACGTATCCAGATCTATGAAGGCGTAATGATCGGCCAAAAGCGCGGTGGACTTCGCGCCTCGATCACCGTGCGCAAGATGAGCTTTGGCATCGGTGTCGAGCGTGTTTTCCCCATACACAGCCCGCTCATCGAGAAGATCGAGCTGGTAAGCCACAGCCGCGTGCGCCGCTCCAAGCTCTACTACCTGCGCGCTCTGCGCGGCAAGGCTGCAAGGCTCAAGGAACTTCGCCGATAACACGCCATGCCGATCGCCTCTGAGCTCGTCGTTTTTGACCGCGCCGTCTACCGCCAGGGTTTTGAGCGGGTGTGCGGTGTGGATGAGGTGGGACGGGGGCCACTGGCAGGGCCGGTGGTCGCCGCCGCTGTGGTGCTCGACCCCGGGCATGACATCGAGGGGCTAGACGACTCGAAAAAGCTCTCCGGCAAGCGCCGCGCGGTACTTGAGCCACTGATACGCGAACATGCGTTGGCAGTGGCGGTGGCAGTGGTGGAGCCCGGTGAAATCGACCGGATAAACATCCTGCGCGCCTCTCTATTAGCTATGCTTCGGGCGGTGGATCAACTTGATCCACCGCCCGATTGTCTTTTGATCGACGGCGTTCACGGGCTCGACATTGAGCTGGCCCAACGCACGGTGGTCAAGGGCGACTCCACCAGCGCCGCCATCGCTGCGGCCTCCATAATCGCCAAAGAGCATCGTGATCGCCTGATGAAGGAGCTCGACCGGCTCTATCCCGGCTATGGGCTGGCCGGGCACATGGGGTACCCCACCCGGGCCCACCGGGAGGCGATAGCCAGACTCGGCCCTTCGCCCGTGCATCGCCTGACCTTCAAGGGGGTGCGCGAATACTCGTGCGCCCCGCCCGCCGTCCAGCAGGAGCTTTTCAGTTGAGCCCCCCCGGCTTCTTTGCGCGCCGCACCGGCGAGGTGTTGGTCTTTGTCGAAGTCAAGGCGCGCAGCTCCGAGCGCTTCGGAACCGCTTTCGAGGCGGTAACCACCCGCAAGCAGCGGCGCATAATCAGTGCTGCGCGCCACTGGATAGCCTCTAAAAAGCTTCAGGATGTCGCCGTTCGTTTCGATGTCGTGGCGGTGGACATGAATGCGCGTCCGCCCACGCTGGAGGTGTTGGAGGCGGCGTTTGACGTGTAGCTCCAACCTCGCTTTTCCCTCCTCTGCCATAAATAGGTTTTCCTCTAACGAATGCTGGTTCTTTTGCCCCTAAATATGTTAAAATTCAAGAAGTTTTGCTGCCGGAGCGGGCTGGCCTGAAAAGGGCTCGCAGGCAAAGGTTTTTTGCGCCTGAGGGGGGCATGTCTGAGGTGGCCCCGACCGGGCAGCCTGTGCCGAAACCGGCGTTGATTCGATCTCTATTTTCTCCGGATGTGCGCCATGCGTGTAGCTGGTGCGCGCTCTGGAAGATTACTCTACGGTAAACGGATAAAGTTCATGCAGAATACGCCCAACCAGATTATGCCGATCCCCATCGAAGAGGAGATGAAGCGCTCCTATCTCGATTACGCCATGAGCGTCATCATCGGTCGCGCGCTCCCCGATGTTCGCGATGGGTTAAAGCCGGTACACCGGCGTGTCATGTTCGCCATGCATGACCTGGGCAACAGGTGGAACAAGCCCTACAAAAAGTCGGCGCGCGTCGTCGGCGACACGATCGGTAAATACCACCCCCACGGCGACTCAGCGGTCTATGATACGCTGGTGCGCATGGCCCAGGATTTCAGCCTGCGTTACCCGCTGGTGGACGGTCAGGGCAACTTCGGCTCGATCGACGGCGACGCCCCTGCGGCGATGCGTTACACCGAAGTGCGCATGGGCAAGCTCGCGGGCGATCTTCTGGCTGATCTCGACATGGACACGGTGGACTTTTCACCCACCTATGACGGCTCGATGGAAGAGCCCGATGTGATGCCGTGCCGCTTCCCCAACCTCTTGGCCAACGGCAGCTCCGGCATCGCGGTGGGCATGTCTACCAACATCCCTCCGCACAATATGACCGAGCTGTGTAACTGCTTGCTCCTCCTGTTGCAAAACCCCGACGCCAGCATCAACGAGCTGATGCAGTTGATGCCCGGCCCCGATTTTCCCACGGCGGGCTTCATCTACGGCACCAAGGGCATCTACGACGCCTACACCACCGGCAGGGGCTCGGTGCGCATGCGCGCCCGCACCACGCTGGAGGTGAACAAGAAGACGGGCCGCGAAGCGATCATCATTACCGAGCTTCCCTACACCGTGAACAAGGCCAAGGTGGTCGAAGAGATCGCCAACCTCGTCAAGGACAAGAAAATCGAGGGGCTCTCGGACCTTCGCGACGAATCGGACCGCGAGGGCATGCGCATAGTGCTGGAGCTAAAGCGCGGCGAAGAGAGCCGAATCATCGTCAATCAGCTCTACAAGCACACGCGCCTTCAGGCCACCTTCGGCGTGAACCTTCTGGCTATCGTCGACGGGCAGCCCCGCGTGCTCAACATCAAAGAGGCGCTGGGCCATTTCATCGACCACCGCCGCGAGGTCACCGTCAGAAAGACGCAGTACCGGCTGGCCAAGGCGCGCGCGCGCGCCCACATCCTTGAGGGCTTCAAGGTCGCGCTCGACCACCTCGATGAGGTGATCGAGCTCATACGCCGTGCCTCCTCGCCCGTCGAGGCGCGCACGGAGTTGATGGCGCGCTTCGGCTTTAGCGAGCTGCAGGCTAAGGAAATCCTCGATCTTCGTTTGCATCGCCTCACGGGGATGGAGCGCGACAAGATCGTGACCGAGTACAACGAGACGATGGCTCTGATCGAAGAGCTGGAGGGGGTACTGGGTGACGAGGGCAAGATCATCGAAATCCTGGAGGAGGACTTCAGGGATATCCGCGAAAAATACGGCGACGATCGGCGCACCGAGATCGTTCAGGAGGTCGCAGACCTTACTATAGAAGACCTGATAGCCGAAGAGGACATGGTCGTCACCATCTCTCACGCGGGCTATATCAAGCGCAACCCGGTGTCGCTCTATCGCAGCCAGCGGCGCGGCGGCAAGGGGCGCATCGGCATGAGCACCAGAGACGAGGACTTCGTCCGAACTCTCTTTGTGGCCTCTACGCACTCTTACATCCTGTTTTTCACCACCAACGGCAAGGTCTACTGGCTGAAGGTACACCAGTTGCCGCTGGCGGGTACGGCGGGCAAGGGCAAGGCGATAGTCAACCTGCTGCCGTTGGAGAGCGGCGAGACGGTCTCTACCTATCTGCCTGTGCGCGAGTTTGAAGAGGGCAAGTATGTCTTCATGTGCACCCGCAAGGGCGTGGTGAAGAAGACCGATCTTATGGCTTTCAGCAGGCCGCGCCGTACCGGCGGCATCTACGCGATAGGACTGGACGAGGGCGACGAGCTCATCTCGACACGCCTTACCGACGGCGAGGGCGAAGTCCTCTTGAGTTCGAGGCGCGGGCTCTCCATCCGCTTTTTCGAAGAAGAGGTGCGCCCCACGGGCCGCACGAGCCGAGGTGTTAAGGGGATCGATCTGTCCGAAGACGACACAGTGGTCTCTTCGGACACGGTGCGCCCGGGTGCTAAACTTCTGACCGTCACCACGCGCGGTTTTGGCAAGCGGACCGAGTTCGGCGAGTATCGGCGTCAGGGCCGGGGCGGCAAGGGGATCATTACCATCAAGACGAGCGAGCGCAACGGGCCCGTTGCGGGGGTTTTGGCGGTAGAAGACGAAGAACAGGTGATCCTGATTGCCAAAAGTGGCAAGCTGATCCGCATGCGTGTCTCTGATATCTCGATTATTGGACGAAACACACAAGGCGTGAAACTGTTTGAGTTGGAGCCCGGAGAGGAAGTCTCTTCTCTGACGCCTGTGATGGAAGAGTCGGTTGAGGAGATAAGCGAAGACATAGAAGATGGGACTGCTGAAGATTAAACAGTAGTCGTTTTACTAATACTATTATTGTGAATTTGAGTGTGTAGTGTGTAGTGTGTAGCGGTGTTCTGTTGTATAAACAGGGCTCTTGACAATTTAGTTATTGTAAACTAACATTTGCGGCAACCGTACATGGTTATGTGGGTAGGTCCGGTTTGGCGATTACGCCACGTACGCACTGGAGAACCATATGGCGTTTGTAAAACCGAAAAGTCTGGTTGGACTCGATATTGGTAGTCACTCTATTAAAGTAGTCGAGTTCAAACACCACAAGAAGCGATACGAACTTAAAAACTTCGGCGTCGCTCAGCTCCCCCCCGAGGCCATTGTAGATGGCGTCATTATGGACTCCAGCCTTGTGGCTGAGACTATCCGAAATCTCTTCGCCAATTTGAAGATCAAGAACAAGAGCGTGGCCACATCGGTATCGGGCCACTCCTTGATCGTCAAGAAGATCCCGCTGCCGACGATGACGGAGGACGAGCTCGAAGAGCAGATCCAGTGGGAGGCGGAGCAGTACATCCCCTTTGAGATCGACGAGGTCAACATCGATTTTCAGATCCTGGGGCCTCTTCCCGACGAGGAGGGGCAGATGGGGGTGCTGCTGGTCGCGGTGAAAAAGGACATCATCAACGATTACACGGCCGTCATAGCCGAGGCCGGGTTAAACGTGCAGGTGGTGGACGTGGATTCGTTCGCGGCGGAGAACCTCTTTGAAGTCTGTTACCCCGAAGCGCTGGAGAGTACGGTGGTCATCATCGACATCGGCGCGGGGATTATGAACATCAACATCGTCAAGGATGGCGTGTCCATCTTTACCCGCGACATCATGATGGGCGGGGCCAACTTCACCGAAGAGCTCCAAAAAGAGCTTGGGGTGAGCTACGAGGAGGCCGAGATATTGAAGCTCGGCGGCACCTCCGAGCAGGCCGGGCCCGAAGAGGTAATCGCCATCATGACGCGGGTTACCGATAACGTGGTGCTGGAGATTCAGCGTTCGCTGGATTTTTTCAGCGCAACATCCGCCGAGGAAGAGCTGGGCGGAGTCTACCTGGCCGGGGGCAGCTCAATGGTGCCCGGACTGGCTATGGCTGTGGAAGAAAAGCTCGGGGCACCGGTGCAGATAATCCATGCTTTCAAGGGGGTATCGGTCTCGCCCAAAGACTTCGACCCCGACTATCTTGAAGCGATGGGGCCCGTGACGGCAGTTGCAGCGGGGCTAGCGCTGCGAAGGACTGACGAACGATGATTCGCATCAATCTGCTTCCCGTCCGCGCTGAAAAGCGCAAGGAGACCAGTCGCAAGCACGTAGCTTTGGCGGCTGGTTTTCTGGTAATTCTCGCTATAGCCGTGCTAGGCGTGCAGCTGGCTATGAACTCCCGGGTCGACGACAGAAAGGCTCGCATCGCGCGCCAGGAGGCTGCGATTGCGCAGCTCGACGTCAAGATCAAAGAGGTCGAGGGCTACAAGGCCACGATCAAGGAGCTGACCGACAAGGTCAACGTCGTCAGAGGGCTTGAGCTCCGGCAACGCGGCCCGGCGCAGGCATTTCTTGAGCTGGCAAAGCTCTGTCCTGAAAAGCTCTGGATAAAATCGTTGAGCGACAAGGGTGGCAACCTGACGATCAAGGGTAGCGCCATCGATCGGCAGACGCTGGCGATATTCATGATGGATATGGAAAAGAGCACTCTGTTTACCAGCGTTCGCCTAGTGGTCGCCAAGCAGGAGATCGTCTCCGAAAAAGAGCTTCAGGATTTTACCCTTACAACTCGCCTGGTGTTGCCAAAGCTCGACAAGGCACCCACGCCTGATTCCGGAAAGGCAGGTTAACCATGGCTTCCGGTTTCGACAAATACGTTCGCTGGTCTGCTTCGAGAAAGGCCCTGGTTTGGCTGGTTGTGACGGCGCTTGTTGGC
>CAXMSR010000016.1:0-12664 GCA_964195725.1 uncultured Kiloniellaceae bacterium
GTCGCCAGAGCCAGACTGCGAAGAAGACAGGCGTTTAGAGGTTGCTCAAGCCCGGTGAGAAGTTCGATCGCTTCACCAAAGCGGCCCTCGTCCACATAGAGAGCGGCCAAGAGCTCGGCTGCCTCCAGTTTTTCGATACCGTGAGGGTCTGCGGGCTCCAGCTGCGAGAGGGCGGAGACGAGAAGAGCGACACCCTCGCTCTTTTGGCCCCGCTCCAGCGCCTGGCGTCCCTGCGCGATAAGCGCGCGGACGTCCACCTCAATCGTCGGCGCTGCCACGTCTTCCTCTTCTACGGCGAAGCTGCTGCGCTCGGCGGGCTGCACGGGTGGAACCGGCTTGGGAGCGGCAACCGGTTCGGGAGCGGCAACCGCCGCGAAGGATGTTTTGGCCGCAGATGCAGGCGGCGCGTCGATCTTGGTGGTGGGCGCGGGCGCACCGGCGCAGGCGGCCAGGGCCAGGGCAAGTGCAGCGATCAGGAGGTGATGCGACAGGCGCTTCATCTACGGCTTTCCAAAACGGGGCGCGGCGCGGCAGTTCGCGTTAAACCCGGTGATATTTCAAAAGAGTCGGCGTGTTACGCCTGCGAGGTTATCAGAAGGGGGGGCGTCAGACAATCTTCTGGGGAAATATGGAATAAAAAAGGGGAGCCCAGCGGCTCCCCTTTTTAACTACAGAGTATATAGCGAGGAGGCTTATTTCACCTCTTCGAAGTCGGCGTCTACCACGCCCTCGTCAGCTGCGTCGGGCTGGGGCTCGCCTTCGCCGGGCTGGCCTTCGGGCTGTGCGCCGGCCTGTTTGTACATCTCTTCGGCCAGCTTGTGCGCCTGCGCGGTGAGCTTCTCGTTGGCTTCTTTGAGCTCATCAACGGAGTCGGACTCAAGCGCTTTTTTGGCCGCTTCAAGTTCTGTTTCGATCCCGGCTTTGGTCTCGTCGTCGAGCTTGTCGCCAAATTCCTTGAGGCTCTTCTCGGTGGAGTAGATGAGGCCGTCGAGCTTGTTGTGCTCTTCCACCTTCTCGCGGTTTACCTTGTCTTCGGCGGCGTGGCTCTCGGCTTCTTTGACCATGCGCTGAATCTCGGCTTCGTCAAGACCGGAGGAGGCCGTGATCTGGATTGACTGCTCTTTTCCGGTGCCCAGATCCTTGGCGGAGACGTGAAGGATGCCGTTGGCGTCGATGTCGAAGGTGACCTCGATCTGCGGCATTCCGCGCGGGGCTGCCGGAATCTCGGCCAGCTCGAAGCGGCCGATGGATTTATTGTAGGTCGCCATGTCGCGCTCGCCCTGTAGTACATGGATGGAGACGGCGGGCTGGTTGTCTTCTGCGGTGGAGAAGACCTGGCCCTTGCGGCAGGGGATCGTGGTGTTGCGGTCGATGAGCCGGGAGAAGACGCCGCCCAGGGTTTCGATGCCCAAGGAAAGCGGGGTGACGTCGAGGAGCAGGACGTCTTTGACTTCGCCGGTGAGGACCGCGCCCTGGATGCCTGCGCCGATGGCGACTACTTCATCGGGGTTGACCCCCTTGTTGGGCTTGGTGCCGAAGATCTGTTCCACGCGCTCCTGCCCTTTGGGCATCCGGGTCAAGCCGCCGACGCGGATGACTTCGTTTACCTGCGAGGCGGCGAAACCGGCGTCGGCCAGCGCCTTTTTACAGGGGCCGTCCAGCCTGGTCAGCAGCTCTTCGCAGAGCTGCTCGAATTTGGCGCGGGTCAGTCGGATGTTCAGGTGTTTGGGGCCCGACTGGTCGGCGGTGATAAACGGCAGGTTGACGTTGGTCTCCATCGTCGAGCTGAGTTCGATCTTGGCTTTTTCAGCAGCCTCTTTCAGGCGCTGAAGGGCCATGGCGTCGCTGCGCAGATCGATGCCCTGCTCTTTTTTGAACTCGTCCGCCAGATAATCGATGATGCGTTTGTCGAAGTCTTCGCCGCCGAGGAAGGTGTCGCCGTTGGTGGACTTGACCTCGAAGACGCCGTCGGCGATCTCAAGGATCGAGACGTCGAAGGTGCCGCCGCCAAGGTCGAAGACGACGATCTTCATCTCGCCTTTTTTGTCCAGGCCGTAGGCCAGTGCCGCTGCGGTGGGCTCGTTGATGATGCGCTTGACGTCGATGCCTGCGATGCGGCCTGCGTCTTTGGTGGCCTGGCGCTGGCTGTCGTTGAAGTAGGCGGGCACGGTGATGACCGCTTCTTTTACTTCGTGGCCCAGGTAGTCTTCGGCGGTCTGGCGCATCTTCTGCAAGATCCACGCGGAGACTTCGGCGGGGCTGTATTTTTTGCCGCGTACCTCTACCCAGGCGTCGCCGCTGGCACCCTCTACTATCTTGTAGGGCACCATGTGTTTGTCTTTTTCAACTTCGGCGTCGCCGATTTTGCGGCCTATAAGGCGCTTGATCGCGAAAACCGTGTCGTGGGGGTTGGTCACCGCCTGACGCTTGGCGGGTTGGCCCACCAGACGTTCACCCTCTTCGGTGATCGCCGTCATGGAGGGCGTGGTGCGGCTGCCCTCGGCGTTGGGGATGACTACCGGCTCGCCGCCCTCGATTACCGAGACGCAGCTATTGGTCGTGCCAAGGTCAATTCCTATGATTTTTGACATCGGGGTCTTCTCCTCAATGTAATTAATTGTTTCAAGAGTTTTAAATTTTGTCGGGCAGTGTCGCCCGTGTTTCTCAGCTTATGGGGAAGCTAACCATCCTTTGGGGGGGTGGCAAGTCGGGATATCACCACGCGCGCCGGACGGAGCAGTTTTCCGTTGAGCTTGTAGCCCTTCTCATGCACCGCTACCACTACGTTATCGACCTCGCCGGGCATCTGCGCCAGCGCCTCGTGAAAGTTGGGGTCGAAGGTCTCGCCCAGCGCCTCTACCACCTCGACGCCGTGGTTTGCCAGCGCCGCCTGGAACTGGGCGATGATGTGGCCCATGCCTTCAGCGAGGGAACCGGAGGCGGGGTCGCCATCGGTGTCGCGGGAGTGCTCCATGGCGCGCTCAAGGTTGTCGAGCACCGGCAGAAGGTCGTTTACCACCTTCTCGGCGGCAAAGCGCACCGATTCGTCAAAGCGCTCGCGGGTACGCCTTTTAAAGTTCTCCAGCTCGGCGCGCTGGTAGAGGACGTCTTTTCTCACCTCGTCGAGTTCGGCCTCTTTTTGTTCCAAGAGGTCGGTCGCCTCTTTGGCGGCAGCTTGCGCTTGCGCCAGTTTGCCCTTTTTCGGGGCGGCCTTTTTTGCTTTCTCTGCGGTTTCTTTAGTCATTTTGTCTGCTCTTTATGATTAGTGGCGTTTAGAGGTCGGTGTGTCGCAAAGGGCACAGCCCTCGATCGCCGGGCACGCGGTACGGTAATCACGGTATTGGGGGGCGTCAAGTCGAGGCGGCGGGATTTTTAGCCTGAAAAGTGAATAATCTGGCTTTTTAACCGCTCAAAGAGCCAGAGCGCCAGCCCGTCGGCGCGCTCCAGCCCCGTGGGGGTGGGTGCGTAGTCGCTGCCCAGCGCGACGAGGTCGCCGGAGCGGCAGAGCTCTTGAAGGAGCTTTCTTAATGCGCCCAGCCCCTGCGGGCTGCCGGGCAGGATATCGCTGGTGGAGAAGGTGGACGCCCGGCGAAGGTTGAGCAAAAGACGCTCCAAAAGTGATTCTTGCTGCGTCAGCAGCTCATGGGTCATGGGGGGGAGGGCGCCCTTTTGCACGGAGGCCCTGTAGGCGGCGAGGTCGGGCCGGTTCTCGTAGCGCTCGCCAAATGCGCCCACTTCAGGAAGGTACCCGTGGGCGCCGGGGCCAAGTCCCAGGTAGCCGCCGCCCTCCCAATAGTTGGTGTTGTGGCGGCTCTCGAAGCCGGGGCGCGCAAAGTTGGAGACTTCGTAGCGGATGACCCCCAGGGCGGCCAGCGTTTCGGTGAGGGCGAGAAGGTGCGCGCGCTCTTGTTCGGCGTCGGCGTGGACGATTGTGCCGGTTGCACCGGTTGTGTGGGCGACGGCACAGGTGGCGTTGGCGGTGTCGTCAGTAGCAGCGGCGCTGTCGGAGCCGACATCCGTGCTCTCCAAACTGTAGGCGGAGAGGTGGTTGACGCCGCAGGCAATCAGCGCGCTTGCCGCTTGGACGAGGGCGTCGCACGTCAAGCCCCTGTAGCCGTAGATGAGATCGCTGCTGACACTAAGCCCCGCCGCTGCCGCCGCTTTCACTGTAGCCAGCGCCTCGGCTGCGCTGTGTGTGCGGCCAAGGTGTGCGAGGTTTTTGTCGTCAAGCGCCTGCACGCCGATGGAGACCCGCGTTATGCCGAGTTTGGCCAGCTCGGTAAAGGGCAGGCGCGCTGCGGGGTTGACTTCGACTGTGACCTCGGCGTTTTCCTCTAAGAGGACGATGGCTTGCACCGCTTCCAGTATTTTGCCCAGCCCCTCTGCGCCGAGCAGCGAGGGGGTGCCGCCGCCGAAGTAGAGGGTCTTAAGGGGGCCGGTTGAGAGCTGTGTGGCCCGCAGCTTCGCCTCGGCTGCCACCAGGGCAGGATAGCCCGCAAGCTCTTCCAGGGGCTCGCCGCTGTAGAAGTTGCAGTAGCCGCAGCGCGAGAGGCAGAAGGGGACGTGTATGTAGAGTGAGGTGATCATGGACACAGATTGTAAACCTACGGAAGGATTTGCGCAAAATATCCTTGACACATATAGCGTTTGTGCCATAGTCTTCCGCTCTTCACTAGACCAACATAATTAGGGCCGCTACGCCATCGACGCGAAAGTCGTACGCGGGGCAGGGCCTTTTCGATTTTTAAGGAGAAGAGTAAATGGCGCAACAGTTAACTTACAATCCCAGCCGAATTCGTCGTAAGCGCAAGCATGGTTTCCGTCACCGCATGGCTAGCGCCACCGGTCGCGCAGTGTTGGCGCGTCGTCGCGCCAAGGGTCGCAAAATATTGACGGTCACCATACCCAAGAAGTAGGTGAGGCGATCCGTCGGTACACTTTCCCCCCCGTCTGCCGCATTCGCAAGCGGCGAGAATACGACATGGTATTCCGCGCGGGGAGCTCTGTACACACGCCCCACTTCAGGCTTGTCGTCGCCGGCAGCGTAGAGCGGTGGAGCCGACTTGGGTTGGTGGTTTCAAAAAAAGTGGGCAAGGCCCACGACCGCAACCGCGTTAAGCGGTTGGTCAGGGAGTTTTTCCGGCTGAGAAGAGAGGACTTTTCTCCCACCATCGATCTGGTGGCGATTGCCAAACCCGGCGCGGCGGCGCTTGGTCAAAACGAGGTCGCCGACGAGCTCGGCACGGCGCTGACAAAATGGCTCACCGCATAGCAATCGCACTGATAGATTTTTACCGTAAGCTGCTCTCGCCGCTCATGCCGCCGGCTTGCAGGTTTCATCCCTCTTGTAGTTCCTACGCCCGCGAAGCATATGTAAGGCACGGCTTCTGGGTCGGCAGCGCGTTGACGGCTTGCCGAATCATAAAATGCCATCCCTATAATCCCGGCGGACACGACCCCGTGCCGGATCATCCGCCAAAGATATTTTGTAAGCCCCTGGTGGGCCAGGACAGTCGATAAAAATGGAAGTCAAGCGGACTATTCTCGCGTTAGCAATAAGTTTTGCAATTCTGGTAGGTTGGCAGCAGCTCTTTCCGCCTGCACAGCCAGCACCCCAAAACGAGGGCGCTGTCACGGCGCAGACGGGTAGCGCGCCAGCTGGCGACCAGTCAGCACCCGCCGCCACCCGCTTCGTGCAAGTACCCGGAAGTACAGACAATATTGCCCCGGTTGCCACGCCTGCCGTGGCCGAGGAGAAGTCGATCCTCGCCAACGGGCTGGTGAAGTTCACCCTCACCAACTGGGGTGGGCGGGTCGAGAGCGTCGAGCTTAAAGCTTACAACGATATTGCAGGCCCCGACGGCAAGCCCCTTGTGCTGCTCTCCGGCGCGCTGGAGATGATCGGCGCGACTACCCTGGAGGGCACCGCCCTAAATCCGCTTACACCCTTCGCCCTAATCGCGACTGATGAGTCCAGCGTCAGCTACAGCTGGACTTCTCCCACGGGGATGACGGTCGAGAAGGTCTATACGATAAAAGAGGGCAGCTACGATATAGATGTGGCGGTCACGGTTATAAACGCCACCCCCGGCCCGATGATGGGTCGCCTGGGGCTTTCGCTGTCGAAGAGCTTCGCCACCGGCAAAGACATGCGGTACATTTTTCAGGGGCCCTCTTATTACAAGGATGACTCTCTGGAGCAGGTGGATATCGACGACGCCGTTGAGACGGGCGCTTCGGCTATAGGCAATATCTCGTGGGCGGGCGAGGTGGAAAAATATTTCATCGCCGTCATGCTGCCCGACAACCCCGCTGACGCGGAGGTGCGCATCTCCGGCGCCGGTCAGGAGAACGCTGTAAGCGTCAGCCTGATGAGCCCCATGATGAATCTGGCACCCGGCGCAGCCGGTGAGTACAGGGCGCGCATCTTTGTCGGCCCCAAGACCAAGGCTGCCGTCACGGCTGCGGGCAGCAACCTGGAGCAGACGTTAGATTACGGCTGGTTTAGCGCCATCGCACGTCCGATGCTCACCGCGCTGGATTTTCTCTACGGCATCTTCGGCAACTACGGCATCGCGATCATCATCCTCACCACGCTCATCAAGCTGGTCTTCTGGCCGCTTAGCGCCAAGAGCTATAAGTCGATGGCGCGCATGAAGGAACTTCAGCCCAAGCTACAGAAATTAAAAGAGAAGTACTCCAACGACAAGGAGCGTCTGAATCAGGAGACGATGCAGCTGTGGAAGACCCACAAGGTCAATCCCATGGGAGGCTGTCTGCCGATCTTCGTGCAGATCCCCGTCTTTATTGCGCTGTACCGCGCGCTGATGTCTTCGATCGAGCTTCGTCACGCGCCCTTCGCCTTTTGGCTGGTAGACCTCTCTGAAAAAGACCCCTTTTACATAACGCCTATCCTGATGGGCGCTTCGATGTTCTTGCAGCAGAAGCTAACACCGTCCACCGGTGCCAGCGAAGGCCAGATGAAGTTCATGATGTACGGCATGCCCTTCGTTTTCACCTGGATGTTTCTGGACTTTCCTTCGGGACTGGTCATCTACTGGCTGTGGAACAACGTGCTCTCCATCTCGCAGCAGGCTTATATGATGAGAACGAAAAAAGCCGCCTAGCGCGGCTCCGGCGCGGGCCGGTTTTTAGGATTTTCAGACTGCTTTACGCCGCCGCTGCCCCTCTGGGACCAGCGGCGGTATTGACTCGGAACACTGGGAAATAACTAGACTAAATGCTTGCTCTTGATGACACTATAGCCGCTATTGCGACCCCCCCGGGCCAGGGCGGGATAGCCATAGTGCGCGTTAGCGGCCCCGCAGCCGCCCGGGTGGGCGAGGGTCTGCTAAAGAGCAGTAGTGGGGCGCCGCCGACGCTTTTGCCGCGCCACGCCGTTTTTTGTCGCGCGCACAGCGCAGACGGCGTCGTCATCGACGAGGTGCTGGCCGTCTACATGCCAGCGCCCGCCTCCTACACCCGTGAAGACGTCTTGGAGATTCAGTGCCACGGTGGACACGCCTCAGCGCGCGCTGTGCTCGACGCCGTGCTGGCCCAGGGCGCGGACGTTCGCACGGCCGGGCCGGGTGAGTTCACCCTCAGGGCGTTTTTGCGCGGCCGCATCGATCTGGTGCAGGCTGAGGCGGTGGCCGACGTTATAAACGCCGAGACCACGGGGTCGCTCGTCATCCACGAGGCGCTGCTGGAGGGCGCGCTGTCGCGAACAGTTGTGCAGTGGCAAGAGCGTTTGCGCGAGGCGCTGATGCAGATCGAGTCCTACCTCGATTTTGCCGCAGAGGATGACATCCCCGATTTCGATACCGGTTTCGTCCAAGCGCTCTTAGACGAGGTCGCCGATGGCATGAACGACAAGATCGGCTCCTACGCCTGGGGACGCACGGCGCGCGATGGCTTGCGTGTGGCGATAGTGGGCGCGCCCAACGTCGGCAAGTCCAGCTTGCTCAACAGGATGGCTGAGGAAGAGCGCGCAATAGTGAGCGCCACCCCCGGCACCACCCGCGACACGATCGAGGTGCGCATCAACGCCCTGGGAGCCCCTGTACATGTGATCGACACGGCGGGCCTGCGGGAGACGGTAGATGAGATTGAGCGCGAGGGGGTTGACCGTGCCCGACGCGCCGCGCTGGGTGCAGACCTGCTGTTAATCGTTTTTGACGGCGGCAGAGAGCTCACTTCAGAGGAGCTGGAAGAAACGCGCAAACTAGCTGAAATTAAAGAGGTTTTGGCCATTATCAATAAGGACGATCTTGGCCAGATTCCCCGTGAGAATCTTTCTGGCGTTTCAGGTGTGGATATAGTCACAACTTGCGCGTCAGAGGGCCGTGGGATCACCTCTCTTTTGGAAGTTATCCGCGATCGCGCCTGGGCGGGCGAAAGTGTTACCGGCAGCGAGCCCCTCACCCGGCTGCGCCACCGCGAGACGGTGGAGAACGCGCTGGCTTCGGTGGAGCGCGCCCGCACTATCCTCGGCGGGACGGGCTACGTAGACGCCGCCGCTTCCGAGCTTCATCTGGCGCGTGGGTTTCTCGGCGAGCTTCTGGGCGACGGGACCCCGGACGAAGTGTTGGATGGTATCTTCTCGGAATTTTGCATCGGTAAATAAGGCGGGCGAGTGTTTCACGTGAAACATGCAGCTGTCCATATCAAGAGCGGCAGGGTAAATGTACTGGCCTGAAGAGTACGACGTCATAGTCATCGGAGCGGGACATGCGGGCATAGAGGCCGCGCTGGCATCGGTGCGCGCGGGGGCGGCGACCGCACTCTTCACCATGGACCTGGACGCCATAGGCCGCATGAGCTGCAATCCTGCAATCGGCGGCGTGGCCAAGGGGCATCTGGTGCGTGAGGTTGACGCGCTGGGCGGAGAGATGGGGCGCGCAATCGACGCCACGGGAATCCAGTACCGGCGACTTAATACCAGCAAGGGCCCTGCGGTTATGGCTTCCCGCGCCCAGGCCGATCGTGCCGGGTACGGGCGACACATGAAGCACACTGTCGAGACCACGCCGGGGCTGGCGCTGCGCCAGGAAGAGATCATCTCCCTTATCGTAGAGCACGGGAAGGTGACGGGCGTTGTCGGGCGCACAGGCACCAAATACCGCTCCAGGGCGGTGGTGTTGGCTGCAGGCACCTTCATGAACGGCAAGATTCACGTCGGGATGCAGAGCTTTGCTGCGGGAAGGGCAGGGGAGCCGCCCGCCAAGCTGATCGCCGAGAACCTCAAGGTGCTGGGGTTTCCCATTAGCAGGATGAAGACGGGTACGCCGCCGAGATTGTCTGCGCGCACTATCGATTGGGACAAGCTCTCAGCCCAAGAGGGGGAAGAGGGCTTTACCCCCTTCTCGGTGGATAACGAAAAGATCGACCGCCTCCAGATTCCCTGTCACATCACCTTCACCAATGCGCGCACCCACGAGATAATTCAAGGCTCGATGGATCGATCGCCGCTGTACAGCGGGAAAATTGAGGGGATCGGGCCGCGCTATTGCCCTTCGATTGAAGACAAGGTGGTGCGCTTCCCGGATCGGGATCGTCATCAGATATTTTTGGAGCCCGAGGGCTATGATGATAACGAGATCTATCCCAACGGCATATCCACCAGCCTGCCGCTCGACGTTCAGCGCGAGATCGTGCGCTCGATGGTGGGGCTGGAGAACGCCGAGATCGTGCGCCCAGGCTACGCGGTGGAATACGACTACTCAGACCCCACCGATCTCTACCCGACGCTGGAGTCCAAGCGGCTGGAAGGGTTCTTTATGGCAGGGCAGCTAAACGCCACCTCCGGCTATGAAGAGGCGGCGGCCCAGGGGCTCATGACGGGGATAAACGCCGCGCGCAGCGCCAGCGGGCAAGAGGGGATCATCATTGGACGCCATGAGGGCTACATTGGGGTGATGATTGATGACCTTACCACTAAGGGCGCAAGCGAGCCCTACCGCATGTTCACCAGCCGCGCCGAGCACCGGCTCCTTCTTCGCGAGGACAACGCCGAGGCCCGTTTGTCGCCGCTGGCGCGCTCGCTCGGTCTTTTAACGCCGGAGCGTATCGAAGCGTTTGAGGGCCGCGCGCGCGAGGCAAAGGCGCTCAAACTCTTCCTTGACCAGACCCGCGTAAAAGCCGACGACGCGGCCGCCGAGCTCTTTAAAAAGCTCGGAACAGCCCCGCTCAAGCAGACCACGCGCCTTGTGGAGATTCTCAGGCGACCTGAACTCACCCTTGATGCAGTGAGTGGGCTTGTCGGGGGGTGGCCCGAGGCGTCTGCCCGCACCCGCGCCACCGTCGAGGTCGAGGTCAAGTACGAGGGCTACATCAAGCGCGACCGCGAATCGGTGGAGAGGCTTGCGCGACTGGAAAATCTAGCAATCCCGAAGGGCATTGACTACGACAAGGTGGACGGCCTCACCGCCGAGGTGCGCCAGGTGCTCCAGAAGGGGCTGCCGATGACGCTGGGCCAAGCGCAGCGCCTTGTGGGGATGAACCCCGCCGCCGCCGCAGTTCTCCTTGTTTACCTTAGAAGGACGGGCGCAGCATGAGCGCTGACGCTTCGCGGTGGGGTGCGCTGGAGGAGTTTTGTCCCGCCGGGCAACCCTTCGCCACAGCGGAGTTTAGCCGACTCGACCCCTATGTCGCCGAGTTGATGCGCTGGAACAAAACGATACGCCTCGTGGGCCCCCGCGACGAAGAGGGTATAGCCGCGCAGGTGCGCGACGCGCTGGCTCCCTTCCTTATGGTTCCTCCCACATTTCCGCTGCTCGACATCGGCAGCGGCGCTGGCTTGCCCGCCATAGCACTCGCTCTTTTGTGGCGTGATCGGGTGGTCTGCATCGAGCCCCGGCGAAAGCGGGTGACCTTCCTCAACCACATCTCGCGGGTGCTGGGACTCGATAAGGTAGAACCAGTCTGCGCCCGCGCACAGGAGGCGCTGGCTTTGCGTCCCGAGCTCGCCGGGGCTTTTGCCTGCGTCACTGCTCGCGCGGTCTCCGATGTGGAGACGTTGCTCGAATGGGCCGTACCCTACCTCGCCCCCGGGGGGGTGGTGGTTTTGGGCAGGGGAGGCCAATCCCCCGCCGAGGTGGAAGGTTGGCGTCTTGTGCGCCATGAAAGCTATGTCAGCCCGGCTAGCGGCGCTCCACGCTCGGTGGTGGTTTACTCCCGCCAGTAGCGGCTCTCAGGGATATTTCCTTGCCATTGTTTCACGTGAAACATCAGTTAACCGCAGTGGGTTACCCGTAGCTCTCCTCCTTCACAGCCGCAAAGCCGCTCAAAACACGTTGGCCCCCCCATCGGCGCTGTGGTAAGGTTTTACACCTCGTTGGCGTTCACGCGCTCATTCTGCCTTTTCCGGTCGGCCCAAACGAAAGTTTTGAAACGGAAGTATAAAAAATGGGAAAAATCATCTGCGTCGCCAACCAGAAGGGCGGCGTCGGCAAGACGACAACAGCGGTTAACCTCGCGGCATCGTTAGTACTTTCCGACAGGAGGGTGCTGGTGGTGGACGTCGACCCCCAGGCTAACGCCTCTAGCGGGCTGGGTATAAGGGCCGATGACAGCACGATCACCACCTACCACGTACTTATGGGGAGCGCCACGGTGGCAGAAGCCGCCCAGCCGGTGTCGCCCGAAGGGCTCTTTGTCGTTCCCGCCAGCAAAGACCTGGTGGGCGCGGATCTGGAGTTGGTGAATATGGAGCAGCGCGAGATGCGTCTGCGCGAAGCGATAAAGCTCGTGGCGGATGATTACGACTACATCATCATGGATTGCCCGCCCAGCCTTGGGCTCGTAACGCTCAATGCTCTTGTAAGTGCTGAATCGGTAATAATTCCAATGCAGTGCGAGTATTACGCCCTTGAGGGGCTAGGCCGTCTACTGCACACGATCAAGCGGGTGAAGCGCCATCTCAATCCGCATCTGGGGGTGGAGGGGATACTGCTCACCATGTATGACGGCCGCAACAACCTCAGCCGACAGGTGGCCGCCGAGGTAAAACGCCACTTCGGCGACAAAGTCTTCGACACGGTGATCCCCAGAAACGTACGCCTCAGCGAAGCGCCCAGCCACGGCATGCCCGTTGTGCTCTACGATGCACGTTCCACCGGGGCGCGCGGATACCTGCAGATGGCACAGGAGTTAACCGGCTAGAGGGTGCGCGCTACGCCGGATAGCTCCTTCCGGTATACCGGTATAGTAGTAGGTTGTCGCATTCAGTAAACCACCGGCTTTTACCTTCCTCCCTGGCAAACTGCGCAATACAGGGTAGATTAGAGGGCAGGGGCCGGTCTTTATTTGCCATGAAATTGCAACGCTTTGACATTGAGATCAGCCAACTTCAAACCGCTGGAGACAAAGTATGTCACCGCAAAAAAGCAAACGCTCCGCCTTGGGAATGGGGCTTGACGCACTGATCCCGGATGATCTGCAAGGCGAGTATTTCCTCTGTCCTATCGAGGAGATACACCCCAGCAAATCCCAGCCGCGAAAGTTTTTTGACGAAGAGTCGATAAGCGAGCTCGCCGATTCGATTCGCACCAAGGGCCTCATCCAGCCGATCGTGCTGCGGCGGCTTGACAGAGGGCTTGGCTACGAGCTTATAGCTGGCGAGCGGCGCTGGCGGGCGGCGCAGCTTGCCGGCCTGGACAAAGTC
>CAXMSR010000017.1:0-12537 GCA_964195725.1 uncultured Kiloniellaceae bacterium
TCGCCGAACTGAATAGCCCCGGAGAGTTCTGAAATATTTTACAATTTTTTGCATCTTGAATTCAGCATCCGGGCGTTTCCTGCATATTACACAAACTAAAAAAGCCCCTCGACGAGGGGCTTTTTAATTCGTGATACAGCGCACAGGGATTAGAGAATCTGGCTCAAAAAGAGCTGTGTGCGCTCGTGCTGCGGGTTGTCGAAGAACTCGTCGGGGGTGTTCTGCTCGATTATCTGCCCGAAGTCCATGAAGATGACGCGGTGGGCGACGGATTTTGCAAAACCCATCTCGTGGGTCACGACTAGCATCGTGATCCCCTCGTCGGCCAGATCGATTATGACGTCGAGGACTTCTTTTACCATCTCGGGGTCGAGCGCGCTGGTGGGCTCGTCAAAGAGCAGCACCTTTGGCTTCATGCAGAGGCTTCGGGCTATCGCTACGCGCTGCTGTTGCCCGCCGGAGAGCTGGCCGGGGAACTTTTTAGCCTGCTCGGCGATGTGGACCTTCTCCAGGTAATGCATCGCCAGCTCTTCGGCCTCCTTCTTGGGGGTCTTTCTAACCCAGATGGGGCCTAGCGTCAGGTTCTGGACGATGGTGAGGTGCGGGAAGAGGTTGAAGTGCTGGAAGACCATGCCCACTTCCGAGCGGATCTTCTCGATCTGCTTGATGTCGTTGGTCAGCTCGGTCCCCTCTACGATGATGCGCCCCTTCTGGTGCTCTTCCAGCCGGTTGATGCAGCGAATCAGGGTCGATTTGCCCGATCCTGAAGGGCCGCAGATGACGATACGCTCGCCCATTTCGACCTCCAGGTTGATATCGCGCAGGACGTGAAAGTCGCCGTACCACTTGTGCATCCCCTGGATCGAGATAATCGGGGATTTGGCTGAGTTGCTCTCTGGTGTGGCTTGTGTGTCGGACATCTTATTATCTCTCCCGGATGGACTTTTAAAATATCAACGTCCGGTGTGCAGATCGCGTTCAAGTTTGCGGCTGTAGCTCGACATCGAGTAGCAGCCGATGAAGTAGAGCAGCGCCAGGAATATATAGGCTTCGGTCGAGTACCCCATCCACTCCGGGTTGGAGAGCATCGACTGGGTGGTCTTCAAGATGTCGTAGAGCGCGATGATGACCACGAGCGACGTATCTTTAAAGGCGCTGATGAGGATGCCCACCGTGGGCGGAATGACGATCTTCAACGCCTGGGGCAAAATCACCAGCCGCATCGAAAGGTTGTAGTTTAGCCCGATGGAATCGGCGGCTTCGTACTGGCCCTTGTCCATCGCCTGGAGCCCGCCGCGTACCACTTCGGCGATGTAGGCTGCGGTAAAAAGGATGATCGCTATCTGCGCGCGCAGGATCTTGTTGATCGTCATCCCTTCCGGCAAAAAGAGCGGGAACATGACCGACGACATGAAGAGCAGACTGATGAGCGGCACACCTCGTATCAGCTCGATGTAGGCAACGCACAGGCTCCTGACGGCTGGCATCGTTGAGCGTCTTCCCAGCGCCAGGACAATCCCCAGCGGGTAGGCCGCGAACATACCGAAGACCGACAAAAGCATGGTGAGCGGCAGCCCCGACCACAGGTCGGACTCAACACCCACGAGACCGAAGACCCCGCCCCTCATCAAGACGCCCATCAGCGACAACCCCCCGATCCATACCCAGGGCAGCCTACCGTTCCAGTGCTCTTTGTCCTTGCTGTAAATAAGGAGCGCCACCATCAGGATCATCGCCATCAGGGGACGCCAATGCTGATCCTGCGGGTAGAAGCCGAAGATGATGAAACGGAAATTGTGCGGGATGACAGACCAGCACGCGCCGGTGCTCTCGCGGCACGCCTCGGAGGTCGAGAACCAGAGCGCGTCGATAACAGCCCACTGGATCACCGGTATCAAGACTTTTACGAGCGCAGCAATGACGAAGACCGTCAACAGCGTATTCATCCAGCTGTTGAAGAGATTTTTGCGCAGCCAGCCCAGTACACCAACCTCTAAAGCAGGCGGCTCCTGTTCAGCGACGATTTTTTGTGCGACATAGGGTTTCGACACTTTTCTATCGCTCCACGAGTGCTTTTTTCTTGTTGTACCAGTTCATGAAGAACGAAGTCGACAGGCTGATTGTCAGATAGACGATCATGATGAGCGCCACCCCCTCGATCGCCTGCCCTGTCTGATTGATCGTCGTGCTTGTCACGGCGACAAAATCGGGATACCCGATAGCCACCGCCAACGAGCTGTTCTTGGTCAGGTTCAGCATCTGGCTGGTAAGCGGCGGGATTATGACCCTAAGCGCCTGGGGCAGAATCACCAGGTTGGTCACCTGAGCGGGCCTTAGCCCCACCGCCATCGCCGCCTCGCGTTGTCCGAGGCTGACCGCCTGGATGCCCGCGCGGACGATCTCGGCCACAAACGCCGCAGTGTAGAGCACAAGCCCCAGGAGCAGCGCAGCGAACTCGGGGCTTATGACTATGCCGCCCTTGAAGTTGAACCCTTTTAGCACCGGCACGTCCATCTCAAGCGGCGCACCGTAGCCCAGCCACACAAGAAGCGGTAGTCCAATTATCAGCCCAAGCGAGCCAAGGAACACCGGAAAATCTTTTCCGGTGGCGTCTTGCCTTTTATGCGCCCAGCGAGCCAAGAACCACGCCGCAACTACTCCGACGACAACGGCGAAGATCATTGCCGTGTGTGCCGGGTGCTCTGCCGGAACGCCACACAAAAGCCCACGGTTACAGAGAAAGACTCCGGGCATCACACTTATCGCCTGACGCGGCGGTGGAAACGACTCGTAGAAGATCGCGTACCAGAAGATGAGCTGCAACAGCACCGGGATGTCCTGCAACACCTCGATGTAGAAAGCCGCCAGCTTCGAGATCAGCCAGTTGGACGAGAGGCGCCCGATGCCAACTACAGTGCCCAGAAAGATGGTAAGGACTATGCCGATAAATGAGACTTTGAGGGTGTTTAAAAAGCCTACCTTCAGCGCATCGAGGTAAGTATCAGCCGCCGAGTAGGCGACCATCGACTCGCCTATCTCGAAGGAGGACTCTTTCTCGAAGAAATCGAAGCCGGTTGTGATGTTTTGACGTTCAAGGTTTGCCTGGGTGTTGTAGAAAAGATAATAGCCCACCACCAGAACGATTAGCAGCACAACCGCCTGGAAAATAATGGCGCGCTTGTCAGGGTCGCGCCAGAAAGGCACAGCCTGTTGCACGGCTACGTCGTTATTGGAACTCATTTTACTCCGCATTCGGACAGTCTAATCAATGAAGTTGTGTTTGGCAAAAAAAATATGGGGTGCCCGTGGTGGGCACCCCATATTCTGCAGGCTCTTACTTGAAGGGAGGTGCGTAGAGCAGACCGCCGTTGATCCACAGGGCGTTCAAGCCACGCTTGATCTCAAGCTTGGTGTTAACACCTACGTTGCGCTCAAAAACCTCGCCGTAGTTGCCGACCTGCTTGATGACGTTGTAGGCCCAATCCTCTGACAGACCCAGAGACTTGCCGTTACCGGCGCTGGTACCGAGGAAGCGTTTGATCTTGGGATCTTCGCTCTTCAACATTTCGTCAACGTTGGCCGAGGTGATACCCATCTCTTCAGCAGCGATAAGTGCGAGGACGGTGAAGTCGACGATGTCTTTCCACTGGTTGTCGCCGTGACGTACGGCAGGAGCCAGGGGCTCTTTGGAGATGATCTCGGGCAGGATTACGTAGTCGGTCGGCTTGGGGCTGGTGGCGCGGATGCCTGCCAGCTGAGAGGCATCGGAGGTCATGACGTCGCAACGACCGGCGAAAAAGGCCTTGGAGAGCTCACTGGTGCTCTCCAATACGACGGGGCTCCACTCCATCTTGTTTACGCGGAAGTAGTCTGCGGCGTTAAGCTCGGTGGTGGTGCCGGGCAGCACACATACGGTGGCTCCGCCAAGCTCTTTGGCGCTTTTGACTCCCAGGTTCTTGTTGATAAGAAAGCCCTGTCCGTCATAGTAGTTGGGGTGGGTAAAGTCGAGCCCCAGCGCAGTTTCGCGGCTAAGTGTGCGTGTGCCGTTACGGCAAAGTACATCGATCTCGCCAGACTGCAGAGCGGTGAAGCGCTGAACTGCGGTAAGCGGAGTGAACTTGATCTTGGTAGCGTCGCCGAAGATGGCGGCGGCGATGGCCTTGCCGGTGTCCACGTCCAGGCCCTTCCAGACGCCCTTATCGTCGGGCATGCCAAAACCGAAGAGATTGCCGTTGGCGCCGACCTGCACGAAGCCTTTAGCCTTTACGTCTTCCAGAGTGCTGGCGAAAGCCGCCCCCGTTACGATTGCGGTAATGCCCATGGCTACTGCCAACATTTTAAATAGTCGCATGTTCTACCTCCGTCAAAAAATGTTTGCTGGTTAAAAAAACGTTCGGGGATGCCCTCATCCCCCCAATAAAGGCTACATAATCAGCTGAATACAGCTTCACCTAAGTTGCTCAACCTACCAACTAAAGAATGTTTCAGCAAGTTCAAATTCAAAAAAACAAAAGGCGTTTAACTTTACCTCATTAATATTTCGTTTTTAAGCAATCTCTGTGGGAGTAGAATGCGTCACTTCAAAAAACACTGGAGAAATTTTATGCAACTTCGCGTGATCCACATAAAACTTTTAGCCACCGCCCTCTTCTGGGGCGGAACCTTTGTAGCCGGACGGCTGGTGTCGGCAGAGGTGCCCCCCTTCACCGCCTCTTTTATCCGCTTTGTGCTCGCCTCGGCGCTTCTGGTGCCGATGGCGTTAAGGGCCCAGGGCGCATGGACCATGCCGAAAACGCGCTCGATAATGTGGGCCGTGGGGTTGGGGCTCACCGGTATAGCCGCCTACAACGCTTTTTTCTTCGCCGGCCTGCAAACCGTGCCCGCAGGGCGCGCCGCGCTCATCATCGCGCTAAATCCCGTCCTGATATTTCTTTTCTCCGGCCTCTTTTTGGGCGAAGAGATGGGCAAAACAAGGATTCTGGGGGTGGCCGTCGCCATATGCGGCACAGGCGTGGTGATATCAAAGGGCGACCCGCTGCTGCTCTTTACCCAGGGGCTCGGTGCCGGTGATCTGCTCATCCTCGGCGCGGTCGGCAGCTGGGTGCTCTACTCGCTTATGGGCAAGATGGCGCTACGCCACTTCTCGCCGCTTGAAGCAGTGGCCGCAGGCTCGCTCGTCGGGTGCGGCTTTCTCGCAGCGGGAGCCCTGACTGAGACGGGGCTGCAAAACCTGAGCTACTCGCTCACCGCCTGGGCGGGCATAGGCTACACAGCCTATTTCGGCACGGTGCTCGGCTTTAAATGGTATTATGAAGGGATAAACACGCTGGGCGCAGGACGCGCCGGAGCCTACATCAACTTCGTCCCCGTCAGCGGTGTGGCGCTGGGGTGTTTGATTCTGGGCGAACAACTGGAGCCCTCGCTGCTGGTTGGGGCCGTGCTGGTCACTATCGGCGTGTGGCTTACCAACAAAGGCAGCCTGCGACGACGCAGGGGTGTCGTCATACCCTACGACTGACTGTCGCGGCTTCGGTTAACCGGACAAACCAACTTAACCCGCAAACTTTCGGTGCTTTAGTATGAATAACAAGAGCTCACCCCCCCTCCCCTCCCCGCAGCGCATCTTCTGCATCGGCAGAAACTACGCCGCCCACATCAGCGAGATGGGCGCGCCCCCGCAGGATCAGTGCATCGTCTTCATGAAGCCGGTAAGCTGCCTGGTAACGGGCGAAGAGGTGACGCTGCCGCGCGGCGTGGGCTCGGTACACCACGAAGCCGAGGTGGTGGTGGCGCTGGGCAGCGGCGGCAAAAACATCCCGCGCTGTGACGCTCTCTCGCACGTAAGTGCGGTGACCCTCGGGCTTGATCTCACCCTTCGCGACCTGCAGGCAAAGATAAAAGAGAAGGGGCACCCCTGGGAGAAGGCAAAAGCGTTTGACCAGAGCGCGCCTATCGGCGAGCTGCAGCCCTACGGCGAAGCCCTGAACCTCGACGCCATCGGGTTTACCTGCACCGTAAACGGCAAAGTTCGCCAAGAGGGCACAACCGCCGACATGCTCTTCCCCGTAGACCGGCTCATTGAGATTCTAAGCGGCTGGTGGGAGCTTTTGCCCGGCGACCTTATCTACACCGGCACCCCTTCGGGCGTGGGCCCGGTCGAGCCCGGCGACGAAGTCGTGCTGGAAAGCCCCCAGCTAGGTCGTTTTCAGTGGCGGATGAGGTGAGCCAGCACCCCGCGTCTACAACTACATCCAAAGCACCCCAACCTTGACGACATGACTATTTAAGATATTGTTGCTAAATACAGCAATTTAGAGTGATTTCCCGACGAGAGGCAAGGGAGGGGTTTACCATGTACATGTCGCTTAACAAGGCAACAGCAGGGCTGGCTATCTCTCTTCTATGTACGTTGTCGGCGGCTTCTGCGGGCGGCGCCGAAGCGGAGCCTGCCCAGTGGAAGAGCACGGCAAAAGCCTCTTACGTCCGCACCAGCGGCAACTCGGACACCGAGACGTTGGCGGGCGAGCTGGAGAGCTCATTTGAACCCGAACCAAATCGCTACTTCCTAAAGGCCTCGGTGCTCTTTGCCGAGCAGAACGGAGTGGAGTCTTCCAGCCGCTGGTTTTTGGAGGGGCGTTACGAGAGGGCGATTACCGGGCGGCTCTTCGGCTGGGCTTCGCTGGGCTATCTGAAGGACAAGTTCGCGGGCTACGATTCGCAGATAACCTTTGGCCCCGGCCTTGGCTACAACTTCATAAAGTGGGAGCACATGAGCCTTAAAGGCTTGATCGGCGTCTTGTACACCATGGACAACTATGTCGGCAACAGAGAAGACGAATACTTCGCCGGGACGGCGTCAGTCGATTACCGCTGGCAAATTTTTGAAAACCTGGGGTTTCGCCAATACGCCGGGCACCGCACCTCGCTTGAAGACACCGATATCTTCTTTTTCAAAAGCGAGACATCGCTAGACGTGAAGGTCCGAGATAATTTGTCGCTGGGCCTTGCCTATATAATCGACTACCAGAACGAACCCCCGCCGGGCTCGGAGCATACCGACACCCGGTTTTTAACCTCTGTAGTGGTTGACTTCTGATCTATACAACGCCGTGAAAAACAAAGCTGCCCGGCCCCACTCACAGAGTGTAGTAGCTCAGGCCTTCGCGCTCGATCTCCCTTGCCTCGCCGTTAAAGGCCAGCCAGCGAAGGTGTGATAGCGCCTCGCCGGTGGCAAACCAGCGCTGGGTCACAGGCCACTGTGCCCAATCGGTGAAGGTCATATCCCAGTTCATCTGCGAAGCGACCTCGTAGCCGGTCAGCTCTCGGCCCCGGATAAGGGCGCGCACCTCTTCGAGCCGCTCGTGGTGAAAACCGATCAGCTCCCCGGCCCTCGCCCTGTGGTCGGCAACGGGCTTTCGGTGGCCCGGCAACAAAAGCTCGACCTCCAGCTTTGCCACCGCCTCCAGACTCTCCATATACTCGCGCAGCCTGTCGCGCTTGGGGTTCCACCCCTGTATGTTGGGGGTTATATCGCCCAGGATGTGATCCCCCGCGACGAACACCCCCTTCTGCCGATCGTACAGACACATATGCCCGTCGGTGTGGCCCGGCGTGTGGATCAGCTCCCAGCGGTACCCTCCGGCCTCGAAGACTTCTGTGCCGTCGAGCCTAGTAATACCGCTGGTGGTGGGCGCATTAAAATTCATGACGGGATCGGCATGCACCGCATCCAATAGCTCGTGTGCCGGAAAGCCCTGCGCTTCGGCTAACGGGGCTACCCCCTCCCAACCGGGCCACCAGTCCAGAAGGTCGACGTCCTCGCTGCCCATGAAAACACGTGAACCGGGCTCGACTATTTTACTGACAAGCCCGATGTGGTCGATGTGCATGTGGGTGAGGATGAAATCGGTACGCGAGGGGGCTACGCCCAGCTGCGCCAACCCCTCTTGCAATAGCTCAAGGCAGCCGGGAGCATCAAGGCCCACGTCGATAACCAGCGGGCGCTCATCATCTGGCACCACGTAGACGTTTATCGAGCGCAGCGGGTTATTTGGCAGGGGCAGCTCAAGGCACCAGAGCTTTTCATCTATTTTCTTCAGGCTCTTCATCGAGCCTCCTGTTCAGGTATGGGCCCTTTAAGCGGGCCAGCTTCAGCAGACATAAATGAATGAGCATTCACCGCATAGGCAAAAAAACACGGCTTATGTAGAGGGGCAAACTCGTATCTTTTAGGTTTGTTACAGCACCGAGTTAAACTGAAATCACAAGCATGCGGGCAGCGCTTTTAAAAGCGATTCACCACGGGGATGCGCCCCATGATCTTTTCCTCCAGCTTTTTTATGACATCCCAGTTCCCGGTAATCCTCGTGCGGGCGTGCTGCGTCTTCCCGTAGCGGTGCAAAAGATCGTCAAAGCGCTCGGCCAGCGTTACTACCTCGGTGTGGCACACCCGCTTGTCGGCGTAGTTTATCAGCTCGACCTCTGTGACGGGGCCCTGCGGATCCCACTCGCCCAGATCGACGTGGCGCTCGATTATGGGGACTATGGCGCAAAGCCCCAGTTCGCGGGCGCGAGCGCCGCCTATCGTGCAGTGGTTGCCGCCGTTTTGGATGGTGAAGAATTTGGAGATGTCGTGCAAAAGCGCGCCCGCCTCCACCAGCTTGATGTCGAGCGTTTCGCCTGCCACGCCCATAAGCGGCCTGGCCAGACGAAGCGCGACTTCGGCTACCCGTTCGCTGTGGGCGCAGATATGCCCGGGTACCCCTTCGGCTGCCAAAAGAAGCAGACAGCGCCGCCTGTCGGGGAGCTTGTCATTGCAAGTGTTCTCGCAGCCCATGCCCATATGACCCTGACTCAGCGTTTGAGGAACTTGGCCACACGGCCCACAAAATGCTCTACGTCGAGCCCCATGGACTTGTAGAGGTCTTCGGGGGTGCCGCTGGGCGCGTAGCCGCTAACACCGAGCTTCATCAGGCGACAGCTGACACCCTTCTTGGCGATTACGTCGGCAACACACATTCCCAGCCCGTTGGTGGCGTTGTGGTCTTCCAGGGTGATGACGCGGCCCTTTCGCAGCGCCCCCAGAAAGAGGGGGTCTTCCGACTCGATCAACGAGAGCGGGCACGAGGCGTTTAGCAGCATCGGGGCGACGCCACGGCTGTTTAATATCGACCACGCTTCGATGGCGCGCGGCAGCATCTGCCCGGTGGAGATGATGACGCCGCCTTCGCCGGGGCGTACCTCGGTTATCTCGCCATACTCGAAGTTGTAGTCGCCGCCAAAGAGAGGTTTTCCGACCCCGTCGGTTATCACCGGGGTCTCGCTTCGTCCCATGCCCAAGATCCAGTTGCCCGGCTGCTGCATCATGTAGCGAAGCGCGCGGTCGGTCTGGTTGGCGTCGGCGGGCAAGATGAGCTTGAAGCCGAAGAGCCCGGCAGTCATACCAATGTAGTTCAGGCAATGCATGACCTTGCCGTCGCTGCCCGAATCCAGCCCCAGCCTCGTCGCCACTACCTTCAGATTGGCGCGGTTGATATCCGCGAGTCGAAGCTGCTGATAGATCTCTTCGATGGCGAAGGTGCCGTAGTCCGCCAGAAGGGTAGCCACGCCCTCGGCGCTCATCGCTGCCGCGACGTTGGCGCAAGAGTGGTTGCCGAGCCCGCTCTGGATAAACTTCTCATGGTTCTGGGCGATGAATTCGGCCAACTCCAGCTCGTGCGCGTGGGCGCAGTCGAAGAGCACTATCGGGTTCTCCGTCTCGCGGTTGACGTTGCCCACATCCGCCAGCGCCTTGCCAAACGCCTGGACGTTGGTCAGGCGCTCTTTTACGCCGTAGGTGATGGGTGTGCCCACCTCGGGAACGGTAAAGGGGGTGGGTTCGTAGTCGATATCGACGTCGAAATCGCCAAACGCCGAACGGTAGTCGTTGGCCTCGGCCAGATCAATCGACTCGCCCAGCTCGCGCAGCGCCTCTTCGTACTCGGCGTGGGTGAGGCCACGCGAATAGAACTCGTGCTGGTTCTCCATGAAAGAGACCCCCGAGCCCATCATCGTGTTTGCCAGCACCAGCACTGGCGTAGACTGAATCTGGGTGGCGCGCCGCACCGCCTGGTAGAGCTCGCTGGGGTCGTGGCCGTTGATCTCGATCACGTCCCAACCGTCGGCGATGAACTCGTGCTTGAGGTTTTGCGGCATGACCTCGGAGGTTTTGCCGTTATGCTGCACGTTATTTGCGTCTATTATGGTGGTGATGTTGTTGAGGCGGTACTTCTTGGCAAAACGCCGCGCCTCGGCGATCTGCCCGTTCTGCTGCTCCTCGTCGCTCATCACGACAAAGATGTTGGGCTTGTTGCCGTACCAGCGCGCCGCCAGCGCCTGACCGCACGCCGCCGAGAGCCCCTGTCCGGGCACTCCACAGTTCCACTCTACGCCGGGCACTGAGCGCTCAAGCCGCCCCTCGAAGATCGAGCCCGCCTTCTTGAAGAGGCACACCGCGTCGTCCAGATCGAAAAAGTCCAACCGACCCAGCGCCGCATAGAAGGTGGGCACTGCGTATTCGTGGCTTACCAGTATGCGATCGCGACCCGGAGCCTCCGGGGCGGAGGGGTCGAGGTCTGCCGATGAAATCAGGGTGAGCAGCACCTCGGCCACCGACAGCGAGCCGCCTACGGGGCCGCCGCCAGAAAGCATCGCCATGCGTATAACGTCGCCGCGCACCTGTCTGGCTACGCGCTTTATGTAGCGCGCCATCGGTGCCGTCAGCTCTTCCTCTTTGAATCCCTTGCTCAAAATCATGATGACCTCTCTGCCAAACAAGCGCCCCTGCCCAAGTCGATATCGAACCGGGCATGCCCCTTGTGGCCGTTGGCCGGGGCTATCTGCGGCAATATATTTTAAAAATCTACGTTACTGTTCTCTTGCATCAACCTGCGTGTCAGGACGAACCATTGCACACACTTGCAGCCTTGACTATCACCTCAACGGCCTCGTCGATCTCGTCGGTGACGATAATATCCTTGATATCCTGGCCCGCGACATAACCCGGCCCCGCCATGTGCGTATTCATCCACTTGACCAGCCCCTTCCAGTGGCTTTTGCCAAAGAGGATGACCGGAAACTGCGCGATCTTCTCCGTCTGGATAAGGGTCAGCGCTTCAAAAAGCTCGTCCAGGGTGCCAAAGCCGCCCGGAAATATTACGAAGGCGCAGGAATACTTGACCAGCATCACCTTGCGAACGAAAAAGTAGCGAAACGAGATCAGGCGATTGACATAGGGGTTGGGGCTCTGCTCCGAGGGCAGCTCGATATTGAGCCCCACGCTTTGGCCCCCCGCCTCGTAGGCCCCACGGTTGGCCGCCTCCATTATGCCGGGGCCGCCGCCGGTGAGAACCGTTATCTCCTCCTCGGCCAGCCGGCGCCCCAATTCGCGGGCGACCTTATACCACTTATTGCGCGAGTTTACACGCGCGCTGCCAAAAGCAGTCACCGCACCTTCGAGCCCCGACATATTGTCGAACCCGCTGGTGAACTCGCCCATGATCCGAAACATCCTCCAGGTGTCGCCCACGCGCAGCTCGTCGAGAAGATAGCGGTACTCTTCCGGGGCGATGCGGCGCTCATCGGTGCGCCGCTCGGTGCTATCGCGCCTGTCGCCCGGCTTTTTGATCTTTCCGTCCCTACTCACGCGTCAAAAGACCTCTTGGAGAATCAAATATCGTTGTCATCTTCGTCTTCGTCCTCGTCCTCGCCGTAATCGTCAAGATCGTCAGAGTCAGACGACCCGCCCTGGCTGCCGTGGAGCTTTTTGAGCTTACGCATCACGGTAGCCTGGGGATTGTCGAGCTCGTCGAGCTCATCTACGTCGAGATACTCCACAAGCTCGTCGGCTATCTCTCGCACAAGCTCGGTATCGTCCAGATCGTCCCAGGCGAACTCCATATCCTCGATCGGCTCACCGTCGCAGGTAAAACTGAGCTCTTCGCTGTCGTAAACCGCTTCAATTCCCGGAAGTATCTTTCGCTTTCCCATAGCTTCCCTCAAAAATAAAAATTCAACTCAGGTTTCGCTATAGCCAAGACCGATGCCCCCAACGGTAATACAAGACCCGAATATTTACTCAAGCGGGTGGTTAAAAACACGGCGGAACTACCACAACGCCCTCTGCCGGCCCGACGGGTAAAAAGATATAACCCAATAGTTACAGGCCATTACAGCACCAAAAAGGCATAAACAGCCATGCACGAAAACAAGGCAGGCGAACCTCACCCGACTTTTATTTGTTTATCCTTGGCGAAGCAAGATAGCACTGCATAACGCAATAGGCAAACACCTCTCACTTTATGCCACATTTGAGGGGTCGGCAAGGCGCAGACCAAGCGCCTCCAGCGCGTGGGCACGACTTATAATCTTCGCCGAGTCCAGGTCATGTAAGCCAGCATTGGGCAAAGGTGGTTTTGGTAGGGATGAAATGTGCCCGGCTCATGATGTAGGTAAACACCTTCCACTCCGAAGCGGTGCATCGACGCATATAGTGTTCAG
>CAXMSR010000018.1:0-12366 GCA_964195725.1 uncultured Kiloniellaceae bacterium
CCCAATACTCCACAGCCACGGGAGCAAGGCATAGGCTCAACAGGCAAAAGACGATCAGGGCTATAAACATCAGGGGATGGAACCACTCTTGCGGAGCCCAAACTACAGCGGCGTAATGAATGAAGCTCGCGGGTAGGGTTCCGAAAGTCCCCGGCGCTCTCGGAAGCAGCCCCGGCCCAAAAGATGCCCCTGCAATTGCCAATGTTTTTTTCAGCTCCGGCATCAAAAACTCCACTTCAAACAACCCATAATAAATAGCTGGCAACGGCCTATATAAATAGCACAACAAACTTTAAACTCATAGAGATTCAGCCTGAAACGCCACACGCCTCCACAGGGGGAGGCCCTTCCCTTAGACGCTGCAGTTTGGCTCAAATCCGGGTTCGACATCTTAGTGCCCCGGCAAGCTTCTCCAGCGCCCTGTGACCTGGTCGGGTTTGAAGTCCCATTTGCTCTGACGACGTACAGTTGGTGGCTTTATAGCTTACACCACTGTCCGAAATCTGGGGACCACCTCTCTACCGATGTAATCTCACGGGTATAAACTCGTGGAGAGAAGCACCCGGAGGTTTCTTTCGCTTGGCGAGTTTGGCGTTAATCCTGCCAGTGCAAAGAAGGCTCCAGCCAGGCAACGCTTAGCTTTCAGGGCGCTACGGGTATAGGCCGCAGTTCACTTGCCGCTGCCACTGGAAAGGCTAGTCGTCGCTGCCCCCAAGGAGCCCTGAGCGCAGCGCGAAATATACCAGCTGCATCACCGCTGCGATCGCCGCAGCTACGTAGGTAAGCGCCGCAGCGTTTAAGACCGAACGGGCGCCGCCCATCTCTTCGGAGCGCAGTATCCCCGCCCCTTCCAACGCCAGCAGCGCGCGGCGACTGGCGTCGAACTCCACCGGCAACGTCACCAACTGAAAGAGCACGGCGGCGCTAAAGAGAAGCACCCCCAGCTTCATCATCCCCATCGAATTTAAAAACATCCCCATAAACAGAAGCGGCATCGCCAGGTTGGAGCCCATAGTAGCCGCAGGGACAAGGGTCGCTCTGATGCGCATGGGCTTGTAGCCGTTGGCGTCCTGTATGGCGTGGCCCACCTCGTGTGCGGCGATACCCACCGAGGCGATGGAGTGACCGGAGTAGACCTCTTCGGAGAGGCGCAGCACTTTGCCACGGGGGTCGTAGTGGTCGCCAAGAACACCCTGTGCGCGCTCGATGCGCACATCGGTCATCGCACCAGCCGCCAATATGCGCTGCGCAGCTTCAAGACCGCTTACGCCATTTGCGTTGGCGACGCCGGTGAAGCGTTTGAAGGTGGATTTCACCTTGTACTGTGCGTAAAAAGTGAGCGCAAGCGCCGGGAGGAGCATCATCATGTAGAGCGGATCAAAAAGCATTGCGACCTTTCTCTTTTGGAATGGTATGGCATAGTTGGTTGTGCGGTTTTGTCTGTGATGGTGTTGTCTGTTATTTAATAAAGTAAGGACGAAAGCGCGACTTGGCAAGAAGGCAGGTTAAGCAGCGGCAGGGGCAGCGGCGCGCCGTCCTGAGCGGCACTAGAGGCTGAAGAGGGTAAAAGGCATCGGCCCCGGATATCGCTGCCGATATTGTCGTCGTTTCGGGCTGCTACTCAGCACTCACCCACGTCGCCCGGTAGAGCAGATCGGCGTCGGAGAGCTTTCCGTTCCGGTAGTAGCGACAATCCATCGTTTCCAGTGCTATCCGGCCCTTGCCGTCCTTGGCCTCCACCGCTATCCACAACCGATGTGAGCTGAAGTTGCTCTTGAGGGTGGCCTCGCCCGCCAGAAAAGCCAGGATGTGAAAATCGTTTGCGCTGCGCCCCTCTTCCCAATCCAGTTCGACGAAGATATCCATGCGCCCCTGGCGCGAGCTGGTGGCGTCCAGAGAGTTGAAGACTTCAACTTTTCTGACCGGGACGCCCAGGGCAGCCGCTGCACCCTCGAAAGTCTCGCTCATCTGCTTTTTGCTCCACCCCCGCCTGGGGGCCTCTGCCGCTATCTGCTCCAACATCTGCCGCCGACTGTCGTCGAGGGGAACAACCCGGTTCATCTCGCTTGCGAAGCGATCGGCGATGCGCAGATCGATCTGGGCCGTCTCCTGCACCTCGACACCCGGCATGGCCACGTAGACGAAGACGATGTGGAAGACAAAACTCATCGCCAGACAGAGGCCAAAGTGCATCAAGTCCCTGGTAGACATCGTTTGTTTAATCGCTTGCACGTTCAGATCCTTTTACTATTCGTATTTGTGGCAGCGCACCTTACGTCCATCGCCAAGGATGGTCTCGCAGGGCACCCTATGGTAACACGGTTCGAAGACAATGTTGCAACGCGTATGAAAGGGGCAGCCGTCCGGCCGCTCGATGGGGCTTGGGGGGTCGCCAGTCAAGAGCTCTACCTTTTTGCGCCGACGCGGATCGGCTATCGGGGCAGCGGCCAAAAGCATCCGGGTATAGGGGTGCAGAGGTTCGCCAAAGAGCGCCTCGGTCGGCGCCTCTTCGACGATTTTGCCCAGATACATCACAAGGGTGACGTCAGAGATGACGCGCACAACCCTCAGGTCGTGGCTGATAAAGAGCAGCGCCAACTTTTTCTCGCGCCTGATCTGCGCGATCAGCTCCAGCACCTGGGCCTGAACCGAGACGTCGAGCGCCGAGACCGGCTCGCCGGCGATGAGATAGCGCGGCTCGACCGCCAGGGCCCTGGCGAGGCCGATGCGTTGCCGCTGCCCACCGCTAAACTGGCGGGGATAGCGCGTGGCCGCCCCTTCGTCGAGCCCCACCCGCTCCAGCAGCTCCAGCACCCTGCGGCGCTTGTCCTCGCCGCTGGCGATCTTATGGATTTCAAACGCTTCGCCCACTATGTCGGCCACCTTCATGCGCGGATTGAGCGATGCATAGGGGTCTTGAAAGATCATCTGGACTTGGCGTCGATAGGCGGCCACCTCGGCGCTGCCCATCCCCCAGAGCTCTCTGCCCTCGAAGACGATTTTGCCGCCGGTGGGTTTTTCAAGACGCAAGAGGATCTTGGCCAGCGTTGACTTCCCGCACCCGGATTCTCCCACCAGCGCGGTGGCGGTGTCGGGCGCAAGCTGCACGCTTACGCCGTCCAGGGCAACGAGCTCGGCGCCGCCGCCCAGTTTATAGCTCTTTTGTGCGTCTCTGGTCTCAAGCATGGATGCCGGCCTTGAAGCAGCGCACATAGCGCCCCACATCGTAGGGTTCCAACAGGGGAAGTGTGCGGGCGCACTCCTCGTCGGCCAACGTGCACCGGGGACAAAACGGGCACCCCGCACCCAGCCGGGAGGGGTCCGGCACGTTGCCGGGGATCGGCGTGGGCAGCTGCCCCCCGGCTCCCGTGGGCATCGCCGCCAGGAGCGCCGTGGTGTAGGGATGCAGCGGCCTGTCAAAAAGTTCAATCACCGGGGCGCGCTCGACAACGTAGCCCGCGTACATGACCACCACCTCGTCGGCGTGTTGGGCCACCAGGCCAAGGTCGTGCGTGACCATCAAAAGCGCCATCTTGCGCTCGGCGCGCAGCCGATCCAGGAGCCCCATTATCTGAGCCTCCACCGTGACGTCGAGCGCCGTGGTGGGTTCATCCGCGATAAGCAGCCTGGGCGAGCGCGCAATGGCGCAGCTGATCATCACGCGCTGGCACAACCCTCCTGAGAGCTCGAAGGGATAGGCCTTCAACCTTCGCTCGGCGTCGGCTATCCCCACTTCCCGCAAGAGCTCGCACGATCTGGCGGCAAGCTGCGCTTTGGACAAACCTGCCCCCTTCCCTATCGCCTCGGCCAGATGAAAACCCACGGTGAAGACGGGGTTGAGGCTCGATCTCGGCTCCTGAAAGACGATCGCCACGTCGGTTGCGCGCATCTTCTTCAGGGCGTCGGGCGACATCGCAGTGACATCGTGCCCATCGAAGATGACCTCGCCGGAGGCGACCCTGCCGGGCTGGGGCACCAGACCCATTGCAGACAACGCGGTGACGCTTTTACCGCACCCGGATTCCCCCACCAAGGCCACGCTGCCCGCTTGCGGGACTGAAAAATCGGCGTCGCGCACCGCAGGAACCGGCCCGTCCGGGGAGTCGAAAATAATTGAGAGGTTGCGAAAGCTTAAGATTGGCTTGTTCAAGTTATTCCAGTTGAACTTCCGAAGGCAGAAAGAGGAGTTAAAGGGCTCCGGTTAAACCATTTGCGTAACAGCTACAGGGTACAAAACTTACCTTTGTTGACGGTTGAGCTCGCTGGTGAGATCGGACTTGGAGATGACGCCTTTCCGAATGAGCGCCTTGACGAGCACCTTCAAAAGCGTGGCTGCGTTAAGAGACTCCAGCTTCACCTTCTCGCCTACCCGGTGGTCGACTATAAGCTCCATCGTCTCTTCATCGCCCAGCTCGGCGAGGCCGACGGTGGAGGGTCGCGAAGTATCTCCTGATCCGGCAAAATCGCTTTTGCGGTAGTAGTAATCGATGGCCCGGCTGATGGAAGAATCGGTGGCGACGGCGGGTTTTACGCGAAACCCCGTCTGGAACTCTATCTCGCTTATATTGTCGAGGTTTGTCGGGTCGCTCATCCCAAGGATCAGCTGTTTTTTCTTAATGCCGTCTTCTCGTACGGCGACGGGCATGACGTTGTATTTCTCAGCGATCCGAAGGGGTAGCGCCCTTACCGAGCGCGGCGAAATCTTTACCTTGTTAAAATCGACAGCAGGCAAAAGCAGTTGGCTTGAGAGCGTTTTGAGGATGTCCTCTTCACGGGCGAACCCCATGCGCACCAGCGTAGACCCCAGCTTGCCGCCCCAGGTCTTCTGGCTCTGCAACGCGGCAGAGAGCTGAGTCTCATTGAGCATCCCAGCATTTATCATGACTTCGCCCAGCCGCTTCTTCTTGGCCATCTGTGAATCGCTCCCGATGAAAAAGCCATTATACCAATGAACTGCCCAAATCAGACACTGTTCACATAATTAATTGTTATTACACTATTTTACAATAAAGAGCAATATCTACGACTATTTGTAGTTATGAAACCGCCTGGCTTAAAACCAATTGTAAACATGCTTTCCAAGGTTCATTGCGCGTTTAAATCGCCGACACCGCACTTTTATCCTAAAAGCTTATCGGCTACTTGCGTTGCCACCAAAGACTCGACGCCTATGTAGAAGTGGTCGGTATCCAGCATGCTGGCCTCTTTGGGTTGGGGCAGCTCCTTGTACCATGCCTCGAAATCTTCAGGGGGGCCGTAGCCATCGCGCAAGCCGTGAATGAAATACTTGGCCTTCTCAAAGCGCCCTACCCCTTCCATGGCCATAGACGAAACGGGAGGCGCGATGCAGCAGACCGCCTTCACGTTCACGCACTGCGCGGCGGCCTCCAGGGCGACATAAGCGCCAAAGGAGTAGCCCACCACTAACACCGGCGCAGGGCTGCGGCCAAGCTGCGCTTCCAGATAGCCCACCGCCACCAGCAGGTCTTGCACCTCGCCACGGCACCCCTCGGTGGCCTGGGAACCTCCGGTGCTGCGGTAGTTAAAGCGCAACGTCGTCACTGCCCGCCCGATAAATTCGCCGACCACTGCGGCTACGACGTTATTGTGCATCGACCCCCCATAGGCCGGATGGGGGTGACAGACGATAACCGGGGAAGTCTGGGCCTCTTTGCCAAGACAAAGCAGCCCGTCCAGCTCTACGCCGTCGGTCACGCTTATTTTTACCCGCTTCTCAACCTCTCTGTTCATCGTCTGGTTACTCATCGTCTGGCCCCTCCGGTGAGCCCCCCTACCTGCTTGCCATCAAATTTCACCTTCGTAAAAGCATCTACCATGTAGCGTGCGCGCTGCATTTACATCCTCCGATGCCCCGTTTTGAGGTTACAGTAAAATAGTACTTATAAAACCGTAAAATACCCTAAAATCATTGACTTTTTTGGGCCTCTTTCCTATAATCCTGGCGTTTGTCTAATCCTTAAAACCTAGCGTTCTATTCATTTTTATTAAAGGAGATGGAAGTGGCTGAATTCGTAAGCAAATTCCAGGAGTCCCTACTCGATAAAAGCACCTTCAGCGTCACCTGGGAGCTCGTCCCCGGTCGCGGTGCTTTTGAAAAAGCTCAGGAAGTCATCTTTACGTCTGTCGAAGAAGCTGTCAAGGGCGGCAAAGTCCACGCCCTTACCATCACCGACAACCCCGGCGGAAACCCTGCCATCTCTGCCGAAATGCTGGGTGTGGAGATTCAGAAGATGGGCATCGAGCCCCTCGTCCACTTCACCTGCAAGGACAAAAACCGCAACCAGCTCGAAAGCCTCCTCTACGGCATGGAGCGCGCCAACGTGCGCAACCTGCTGATAATGACGGGCGACTACACCTATTCGGGCTTCCAGGGGCGCGCAAAACCCGTTTTCGATCTCGACCCCAGCCAGCTACTGGACATGATAACCTCTCTCAATCAGGGCATGGAAGTCCCCACCTTCAAGGGCTCTACCACCCTTAACCCCACCCATTTCTTCTCGGGCGCAGCCGTGAGCCCCTTCAAGGGCACCGAGTCCGAGCAGATGGGCCAGTACTACAAGCTGAAAAAGAAGCTTGAGAGCGGCGCGCAGTTCGTCGTAACCCAGCTGGGCTACGACGCTCGCAAGATTCATGAAGTCATCATGATAATGAAGCACCTTGGCTACGAAGACGTGCCCGTAATCGGCAACATCTACCTCTTGCCCGCAGGCGCAGCCCGCCTGATGAACCGCAACGGCCTGCCCGGCTGCGTGGTCACCAAAGAGCTCCTCGACACAATCGTCGGCGAAGCCCAGGCCGACGACAAGGGGCTGAGCAAACGCATTGAGCGCGGCGCAAAGATGTACGCGATGATGAAAGGCATGGGCTTTTCCGGCGTTCACATCGGCGGGCACGGCATGAAGTACTCCCAGGTCGAAGAGATCCTCGAAAAGGGCGAAGAGTATGTCGCCAACTGGCAGGACGTGCTAGGCGAGTTCAGTTTCCCGCAGTCCAACGGCTGGTACTACTTCGACAAAGACACCGAAACGGGCCTGAACACCGCCAACCCCGTAGACCGCAGTCAAGACCGCCCCGCAGCAGGGCTGGGCTACTCGGTCTTCAAGACCGTTCACAACATGATGTTCGAGCAGAAGGGCTTTCTCTTCGGCCCCATGAGAGCCCTCTCCAACGCCATTGACGGCTCTGCCCTGGAGCACACCTTCGAGAAGGTCGAACACTTCATGAAGGTGATGTCGAACGATTGTATGAACTGCGGCGACTGCGCGCTTTTTGATATCGCCTATCTCTGCCCCATGAGCCAGTGCCCCAAGTGTCAGCGCAACGGCCCCTGCGGCGGCAGCTTCGAAGGCTGGTGCGAAGTCTACCCCGGCAAAAAAGAGTGCATCTATGTACGCGCCTATCCGCGCCTTAAGAGCCACGGCAAGGAAGATATCCTGGGCGACTACCACATACCGCCCAACAACTGGGATTTGGCCTTCACCTCTTCCTGGTTGAACTTTTTTTGCGGACGCGACCACTCGGCCATCCGCCTTGGAATCGAGCCGCCCAAGAAGAAGTAAAAGGGCTTGACGCCAACCTGGGATTGAGGGGAAGCTCACACACTGGGCTTCCCCTCTTTTTTTTCATTCAGCGCACGGATCAATAATGGCCTTTTTTGACAACGTCGTAATCGTACTGGTCGACACCCTCTACGGTGGCAACCTCGGCAGCGCATGCCGCTCGATGGCCAACTTCGGCCTCTCCGAGCTTCGCCTTGTGCGCCCCGCCGAAGGGCTCTTTGACGACCCGCTCCTGGAACCCATGGCGCGCGGCCAGGCGCTGCCCATCCTTAAAAACGTGCAGACCTTCGACTCCCTTGACGAAGCACTCGCCGACGTAGAGGTGGCGCTGGGCTTCACCACCCGTCTGGGCAAACGAAGGCGCGACAGCTACGATCTTCACAGGGCGGTTGGTGAGCTGGGAGAGGTAGCGCCGACTAGCCGCATCGCAGGGGTCTTTGGAAGCGAAGACAAGGGGCTGAAAAACTCCGACCTGGAGAAATGCCACTGGCTCGTACGCATCCCCACCGCTCCGAAGCTCTCAAGCCTCAACCTCGCGCAGGCGGTGGCGCTCTTCGCCTATGAGCTGCACACCCTGAAGATAGCCACCACCCTTACCCCCCCGGCGCCGCGTAAAACAGCCACCGGAGCCGAGCTTGAGGGGCTCTACACGCATATGGAGAGGGTGTTGGCGAAGATCGATTTCTTCGAGGAGGAGGCCCCCGAGAGGATGATGAACGAGGTGCGTCGCATCATCTCGCGACGCCTGCCCGAGCCACGCGATGTCCGCATAATGCGCGGAGTCTTCTCAAAGATAGAGATGGGACTCTCCGGAGCGCTGGAGAGCAGAAAAAAAACGCCCGGCGAGAGCGGCTGAAAGCAAGCGCTGTCCGGGCGTGATTTTTTAGAATCGTTTATACTTTGGCGTTGCCGATGGTTATTTCATGCTATCGAGCCGCTTTTGCACTTTCTGGCGGGAAGCATCGACCTTGTCCAAAACATTGCCGGTAATCCCCACGGCATCGATTGTAGTTCTGTCGTTTTCGCCACTGGAAAGGTACCCCATGTCTTGGGCCATGGTATAGGTAAGCGCAAGCACAAGGCCCAGCGCAATTAACATCCCTATCATCTTCATGCTCAAATCCTCCAGATAGCAGGGAGCAAAGCGTTGCCCACACAAACTCCGTTCATCGCGTTTCCTACCCCTATTATAACCGCTCGTTTCGTTAAACGCGAGAAACGCTTTCTGGCGCATATGGTCCTTGCCGACGGCAGCAGGGTTATCGCGCATTGCCCCAACACCGGGACAATGCGCACCTGCCTTTTGCCGGGGGCCAAAACTTTATTGTGGGACAGCGCCAACCCCGAGCGCAAATATCCCCTTTCGTGGAAGGCGATTGAGATCGACGGCGTATGGATCGGGGTCGACACGCTCCTACCCAACAGGCTGGCCCAGGCCGCAATCGCTTCCGGATTTATCGAAGAACTTTCGGTCTACGATGAAATCGAGCGCGAGCGCACCATCTCGAAGGGTACCCGCATCGACCTAGTGCTCCACTCCGACGCCGCCCCGACGTGCGCCGTCGAGGTAAAAAACGTAACCCTGGTCGAAGACGGAGTGGCGCGCTTTCCCGACGCCGTGACCACAAGGGGGCTAAAGCACCTTGAGGAGCTTATGCGTTGGCGGGCGGGCAAGTTGACGGGCGGCTTTGCGGACAACAAACCGCAGCGGGCGGCGATGGTCTACGTGGTGCAGCGGGGCGACGCCACGCGATTTCGCCCCGCCGACGACATCGACCCCGTCTATGGAGCGAAATTGCGAGAGGCCGCAGCCAGCGGCGTCGAAGTCTACGCGCTGTCCACCGAAGTGTCGCCGGAAGGCGTGAGGGCGACGGGGCTCTTGCCGGTGTCGCTGGACTAAACTTGATCTATCTTCGTCACGCGCGCCACGGCGTCTATCGCCACCCTCGCTCCGAGGGGAAGTGCGACGGCCTGAAGGGCTGCGCGCGCCGGGGGCGAAGAGGTAAAGTTTTCGGCATAGACATTGTTTACAGCGGCAAAGTCGTCCATATCGGCCAGATACAGGGTGGTACGAACGACCTCTTCCAGAGAGCTGCCCGAGACTTCGAGGAGCGCTTCCAGGTTTTCAAAAACCCTCCAGGTCTTCGCATAGATGTTGCCCTCTTCCATCATGCCGGTAGAGGGGTTTAACGGTATCTGCATTGAAATCCACACCCAACCGTCGCTCACGACCGCCTGGCTGTAGGGGCCGACCGCTTTTGGGGCCAGATCGGTGGAGATGATCTCTTTCATGGCAATCTCTTTCTAATAAAATTTGCGCCTGTGCCGCCCTATGAGCGGAGGCGCACAGTGTTGAAGACACCTTTTAACGACTGTATGGCGCGAAACACCCTGTCAAGGTCGCCCATGTCTTTTACCATAATCTCAAAAAAGCAATCGGCGCGCCCCGGCTCGGGGATCTTTACGTCGGCCTTGGATATATTGACGTCCTGGTTTGATAGCACCTGGGTGATGTTGGCGAGCATCCCCTTGTTGTTTACACAGCTTACACGGATATTAATCGGGTGTTCGGCGTCCTCGTCCATGCCCCACTCGACATCGACCCTGCGGTCGGGGTCCGAACGCAAGAGGTTCGCGCACTTGGCCGAGTGGACGGTGAGCCCCATTCCCCGTGTGATGAAGCCGACCACGTCTTCGGGCGGCAGTGGGTGGCAGCACTTGGCAAAGCGTGTCATCGTGTCGCCCACGCCCTTGATGACGATCCCGCGCGAGCGCTTCTTCGGCTTGGGTGCGCGCTTGGGTGCCTCCTCTTCCTTGCGCTCGAACTCCGGGTAGGCCCGCTCCAGCACCTGACGGCCGCTCATCTTGCCAAACCCCACCGCTTCGAGCACCTCGTCGGCTTTGTTCATACCCAAGCGTTCGCTCACCGCCAGCAGCAACCCCTCTTTTATCGCCTTGGAGAAGCTTTTTCCCACCTTGCGAAACTCGCGCTCGCACACGTCGCGGCCAAGGGCGAGGGAGCGCTGCCGCTGCTCGGTGCGTATCCAGCTCCTGATGCGGTTGCGTGCCCTGTTGCTCTTGGCGAATTCGAGCCAATCGCCGCTGGGGGTCTGGGTCTTCGACGTGATGATCTCGACGCGGTCGCCGTTGGAGAGCTGATGGTTTATCGCCACCATCCGGTCGTTTACTTTGGCCCCCGTGCAGCGCATCCCCACCTGGCTGTGTACGCCGAAGGCAAAATCGATGGGAGTCGAGCCCTTGGGCAGCTCCAACACCTCACCGGCGGGGGTAAAGACAAAGATGACGTCGGGAAAAAATTCGCCGGTTATTTTTTCAATAAATTCGCCGCCCTCGCCCTCTTCACCGCCTTCTCCGCCGCCCTCGCCGCCGCTCTCTCCGGGGGACTCGACGAGCTGGCGAAGAGACTCGAAGACGCGATCGGAGTTCGATTGACCGCGCTTTTCCTTGTAGCGCCAGTGCGCCGCGATGCCGTCTTCGGCCACGCGGTGCATCTCGAAGGTGCGGATCTGCACCTCCATCGGCTGGCCCCTAAGACCGATGACGCTTGTGTGGAGCGACTGGTAGAGGTTCGCCTTGGGCAGCGCGATGTAATCTTTGAAGCGTCCGGGGATCGGAGTCCACTTTGCATGGACGACTCCCAGTGCCGCGTAGCAGTCGCGCACCTCGTCGGTGACGATGCGAAACGCCACCCTGTCGTAGACTTTTTCAAAGGGGATGTTCTGATCGACCATCTTGGAGTAGATGGAGAAGATATGCTTGGTGCGCCCGTGCACTTCGCCCTTGATTGCGTTGTCGGCAAGAAGAGTGGCGAGGCTCTCTTTCGCCTCGACGATGTACTCCTCCAGCTCGTCGCGCGTCTTTCCGATGCGCGACACGATGTCGGCGTACTCTTGGGGCTTCGAGTATTTTATTCCCAGGTCTTCCAGCTCGCTCTTTAGCCGATAGATACCCAGACGGTTTGCCAGCGGAGCGTAGACGTGCAGCGTTTCGATAGCCGCCGTCGCTCGCTGCTCTTGCGAGCTCTGCTCCAGATGCTTCATCAGGTCTATCTGGTGCGCCAGAAGGACCATGACGACGCGAACATCCTGGGCGAGGCTAAGGACAAGGCGGCGAAAGTTCTCGGGTTGTTGCGGCCCCCCGGTGCAGTAGTGAACATGCAGCAGTCGGGAAAGGCTGGCGAGCATCTTGGCCAGGTCTTCGCCGCAGAACTCTTCGATCTCGGCAGGGATGTGACCGTCGCCGTGGGAGGCATCGTGTAGAAGACCGGCTATTACGGTGGTCTCGTCCATGTTCAGATCGACCAAAAGCTCGCTGACCGCAACGGCGTGCGCCAGGCGCAGCTCTCTTTCAGGCGCAGCTATCCCCGCGAAGGTCCCCTCAAGGTAGGAAAACGCCTTCTCGATAAGATCAGTCTTCTCTCCCGGATAGTGGGAGAGAATTTTAGCTATTATCTGGTCCGGGCAGGCGTGCATCACAGCATGCGCGTCGGGTTACTTGGACCGTTCGGGTACCATGCGCTCTTTGACGGTTACCTTCTCCTGGGCAATCTCGCGCAGAGATATTACGATGTGCTTGTTCTTGGCGTGAACCAGCGGGATGGCGCCGTTCAAAAGCTGCTTGGCGCGCTGGGCGCAAACCATCGCAAGCGCAAAACGGTTGGATACCTGTTCCAGACAATCTTCAACTGTAACTCGTGCCAATTTATCTCTCCTTTGCAGACTCATTGCTGCAATCATCTTAAAGAAAAACAGTTGTCTCTATTAAC